>JBJMQJ010000245.1:0-4092 GCA_045802765.1 Myxococcales bacterium | reverse complement strand
GTCCTGGTGGGCATCTCCGGAGGCAAGGACTCGTTCACCTTGCTGTACCTCCTGCAGCGCCTCCGCGAGCGGGCGCCGATCCGGTTCGACCTGGTCGCCTGCAATCTCGACCAGGGCCATCCGGGGTTCCCGGCGCGTCAGCTCGAGGAGTACCTGCGCTCGCAAGGGTGCGACGTGCGCATGCTCCGCGAGGACACGTACTCCGTCGTGAAGCGGCTGACCCCGGAGGGCGGCACCACCTGCGCGGTCTGCTCCCGCCTCCGGCGCGGAATCCTCTACAGCGCGGCCGCCGAGATGGGATGCACCAAGATCGCGCTGGGGCACCATCGCGACGATCTCATCGAATCGCTGCTGCTCTCGATGCTGTTCGCGGGAAAGATGCGGTCGATGGCGCCCAAGCTGCGCTCGGACGACGGCCGCAACACCGTCATTCGGCCCCTCTGCTTCGCCTCGGAAACCGATGTCGCGGAATTCGCCAGGAGCGCGGCGTTTCCCGTCATTCCCTGCGATCTGTGCGGTTCCCAGGAGAACCTGCAGCGCCGCCGCGTGAAGCGCCTCCTCTCCGAGCTGGAGCGCGAGCACCCCGGCGTGCGCGCTTCGCTCTTCGCTTCGATGGGCAACGTGCTGCCGGCGCACCTGTTGGATGCCCGGCTGTATCCGCGCGAGCCGCAGTGCGGCGCAGACCCGTGGATCGATGGCGACGAGTGCGCGGACGCCGTTCCGTTGCTGCCGTTGACCCCGTCCTGACAGCCCGCGGCCGCGTTCGGACGGTAAGGTTGACAGCCTCGGAGCGCGCCTACCGAGAAGGCAAGCCACAATCGCGCGGATTTCGGTCAGCGCGGTCGGTGGCTCGCGCCTTGCACCGCAGGGAACCCGAGTTCCCACCGACGACGGCGGGAGGGGAGACGGGAATGCAGACCTGCGAACGGTGCCAGCGCGACAAGGTCATCGACGTCCTCATCGACGACTCGATGGACGTATGCGGGCACACCTTCACCACGCAGGTGCCCGCGGCGCGCTGCCTGGCGTGCCAGCAGGTGGTGATCCAGGGCGAGCATGTGCGGCGGTTCGAGCGCCGGGTCGCGGCGGAGATCGCCAAGGCGGGCCTGCGCACCGGCGAGGCGTTCAGGTTCCTCCGCACGGCGCTGGCCATGTCGGAGGCGGACCTCGCCGGCTTGCTCGACGTGCCGGCCGAGTACGTCGGCTACTGGGAATCGGCGAAATGGCCGGTCGACCCGCGCGCTCTGGCGGTCCTGAGCGGGCTCGTCCTCGCCGCGTTCGAAGGGAAGCACGCCGCGCTGGACTGCATCGCCGTGCTGCGCGCCCCGCGCAAGCTGGGGCGCAAGGTGCGGCTGCACCTCAACGACGCGCTCCAGCACGCCGGGAAGATGCTCCAGTTCGGCAGCGCCGCGTTCACCCATCCCGCGGTCGCCTAGCCTCCCTTCGTCGATCAGTCGCCAGCTTTGCGAGCGCTTCCGCGCGTGCATGCCGTCGCCGTGACTCGCGCGCGATGGGCCGTCGCCGTGACTCGCGCGCGATGGCCCGCGGGGGCATGCCTGGCCACGCGTTGACTTGGCGTGAGGACGGGCGCAGGGTGACTCCCTCACCCCTCGAGGCCCGGATGCGTACTGGTGCGCCGCGCAATTGGGCGCGCACGTGCGCGTCGATCCGGAAGCATTCCGAGCGTCTGCGGACCAGCTCGAAAGACCTCTGCGCGACTTCGCGGGACCTCTGCGCGAAGAGCTCGGCGCAGCGGCGGTGCTCCGAAGCTCTGGGCCGCGCCGAGCCCGCGCGTGCGCGCGGCAAACGCCGTGGTCAGGCGATGCGGGAGCCGCCGAGCACCGCGTCTCCCCGATAGAAGACCGCCGACTGACCGGGCGCAACGCCGACCGCCGGTTCGCTGAGCGTCACGCGGACGGAATCGCCGTCCGGCTCGACGCGCGCGGGCAGCGGCCGGCCCCGGTGCCGGATCTGCACCTCGCACGAGGCACCTGGTTCCGGCGCGTCCGCGACCCACGACGGCCGGAGCGCGCGAAACGAGGACCGCGCCACCTCCTCGCGCGGACCGACGACCACGCGCTGCCGCTCGGGATCCAGCGCCGCGACGTACAGCGGCAGCTTGTGGGCCACCCCCAACCCGCGCCTCTGACCGACCGTGAACTGGTGGACGCCGCGGTGCTCGCCGAGCACCCGCCCTGCGGTGTCGACGATCTCCCCGCGTGCCGCGCTCACCCCATGCGCCTCGAGGAACTCGGCGACCGGCCGCCCGGCGACGAAGCACACCTCCATGCTTTCGGGCTTGTCCGCGTTCGGCAGCCCGCGGTGCCGCGCCAGCTCGCGTACCCGCGGCTTGGTCAGCTCGCCCAGCGGGAAACGCACGAAAGCGAGCTCGTCCTGCGTCAAACCGTGCAGGAAGTAGCTCTGGTCCTTGCCGGCGTCGCGGGCGCGCAGGAGCTGCCAGCCGCCGTCCGAGCCGCGTTCGATCCGCGCGTAGTGCCCGGTGACCAGCTCGTCGGCCCCCAGCCGGCGCGCGCGGTCGAGAAGCCAGTCGAACTTCACCTGCTCGTTGCAACGCACGCACGGATTGGGCGTCTCGCCACGCGCGTACGCGCTGACGAAATCGTCGACGACCTCGGTCCGGAAGCGCTCTTGCGCGTCGTACACGTAGAAGCGGATGCCCAGCGCGGCGGCGGCCCGGCGCGCGTCGTGCAGATCGTCGGGCGCGCAGCAGGACCGGCCGGAACGCACCGCGTTCTCCTCGGTCGAATACAGCCGCAGGGCGATGCCCACCGTGGCCGGCGCTCCGCGGCATTCCGCGGTCAGCGCCGCCGCGACGGAAGAGTCCACGCCTCCGGACATCGCGACGATGGCCAGCCGCCCGCCGCCAGCCGCGAGCCCGTTCAGGACGTTCCTCCTTCGGGGCCGGCCAGGGCGAACAGGGGCTGCGGCGCGACGTCCTGCTTGGGCGCCTGGTTCTTCGCCGGGATCCAGAACGCGACCTTCGCTCCGGAGAAATGGTGCGGTCCCTCGGGCTGCGCCTTGGGCGGGCTCTCCAGCCAGATGTGGCCGCCGTGCGCCTCGACGATCTGCTTGGCGACCGGAAGGCCGAGGCCCGCCCCGGGGGCGCGCTCCTCGCCGACGCGGTCGGCGTGGAAGAACGGCTCGAAGACGCGGTCCGCCTCCCCCGGCAGGAATCCTTCGCCCTGGTCGTAAACCTCGAAGAGCAGCCGGGTCGGGTCGCTGGAGGCGCGCACCAGGATGTCGCTGCCGTGGGGGCTGAACTTGATGGCGTTGTCGATCAGGTTGGAGACCGCCTGCCGGAGCTTGCGGACGTCGCCGAAACCCTTGTCCTGGGTCTCCACGCGCACCTCGAGGTGGATGCGGCGGCTCTTCGCCTTGCTCCGCTCCTCCTCGAACACCGGCGAGACCAGCCCACCCACCTCGAAGTCCTCGCGATGGATGGCCTGGCCACCACCCTCGAGGGTGGCGAAATCGACCAGATTGTCGATGGTTCGCGAGAGGCGTTCCGAGGCGGTGCCGATCGACTCGAGGATCTTCTGCTGCTGGTCGCTGAGCGGGCCGGCCTTCCCCCCGCGGAGGATCTTCAGGTATCCGACGATGGGGGTCAGCGGCGTCGCCATCTCGTGCGACAGGTTCTGCATGAACTCGTTCTTGCTGCGGGCCGCCGCGCGCAGCCGCGTGTTGGCCGCGGTCAGCTCGCGCACGGTGGCCTCCAGCCGCTCGACGAGCGATTGGCTGTACTCGCGCAGGTAGCGCCGCTCCTCAGGCCCGCGCACCTTCTCGCGCTTCCCCTTGAGGAATGCGCGCAACTGCTGGGGAAACTTCTCCACGTCGATGGGCTTCTCGATGTAGCCGTCGCACCCGATGGAGAGCGACAAGCCGCGGTCGCCGTGGCTCGTCAGCACCACGATGGGACAGCCGTCCAGACCCTTGTAGGAACGCAGGCGGGTGGCCGTCTCGTAGCCGTCGATCCCCGGCATTTCGATGTCGCAGAGGATCAGGTCGGGGTGGGCGGAGATGGCCAGGTCGATGCCGGCGATGCCGTCGGACGCCTCGAGGACGTCGAAGCCG
>JBJMQJ010000244.1:0-8896 GCA_045802765.1 Myxococcales bacterium | reverse complement strand
TTGAGGACATAGCTCGCGTTGAGATCGACCGTCGTGTTGTGGCCCACCTGCCGCCTGAGGACGCCGGGGTTGTCCGTGTTGCACAGGCCTCCCGCGGAGGTCAGGTCCGGCGGCGGCGTGGAACATTCGTCGAAGGTGCCTACGTAGCGGAGCAGCGCCCCGGCGCTCAGCCCTCCCAGCCCCCAGTTCACGCCGGCGTTGAACTTGTACTCGGGCAGCGGGCCGCCGTACGCCTGACCGCCCAGGTCGTAGTTCCCCTTGGCGTGGACCGTCTGGTTGCCGGTAGCGAGCACCAGCGTCCGGTCGAACTTGTGCAGCCACGTGCCGTCGAAGAGGAGGGCGAAACGGCCCACCGTCGAGGGGATCGAGTAGCGGACGGCGAGGTCGATGCCGTCGGTGCGGAGCTGACCCACGTTCTCGTTCAGATCCGTCACGAAGAGGATTCGGCCAGCCGAGGATCGGGTGATGCGATCGCAGTAGGGCTGGAAGGGAGTGCCGCTCGAGCCCGGATAGCAGCCCGCGAGGATGGCGGCGACGCCGACGGTGCCGATCAGGTTGTCGACGAACACGTTGTAGTAGTCGAGGGTGATCGAGAGGTCGCGGACCATCCGCGGCTGGACCACGACGCCGGCGGTGAAGACCTGCGCCGTCTCGGGCTTCAGCGCGCCGTTGCCGCCGACATGGGCCAGCTCCTGGTTGCCCGTGTCCCCCGACCCGCCCGCAGGAACCCCGGTCGTCACGCATTGCGCGCGCAGGACCGGATCCGTGCCCGCGCCGAAGTTGCAAGGATCGGTGGCGATGGGGGCCGTCTCGCTCTGCCCGAGGTACAGCTCGCTGATGGTCGGCGAGCGGAACGCCGTGGAAAACGTGCCGCGCAGCGTGAAGTCGCGGACGGGCGTGTAGCGGGCGCCGAACTTGTACGTGAACTTGCTGCCGAACGTGCTGTAGTTCACCCAGCGGCCCGCCACGCTCGCTTCGAGGTCCTGCACGCCAGGCATGTTGCTGACGAGCGGGATGGAAAGCTCACCATAACCCTCGTGTACGTTGAACTGCCCCGACGTCGACTGGAAGTTGAAGTCCGCCGAGTCGCCCGCCGCGGCGATCGGATCCGCGATCTGGGAGCCGGACTGGCGGCGGAATTCGTAACCGAGGGCGAGTGAAAGCGGACGGTCGGCGGTCAGCCGGAACAGCTCGCCGGTGGTGTTGAGGTCGACTGCGAAAAGCCCGTCGAAGGCACGAGAAGTGCCGTCGAAGCCGAGCCCGCCGATCTGCGCCGGGTCGATGCCGCTCCCCGCGACGCCAGGAACGTCGACGTGCAACAGGTTGATCGGAACGCAACCCGCGATGACCGTGTTGGGGTCGCCGGCCGTCCTCACGCACCGGGGCACTCCATTCACGAGCATACTCGGCCCGACCGCGTCGGCGACCCGCGAGTTTCGCAGCGCGCCCGACGTGAAGAGCGTGCCGGTCGTGCGGCCATAGTTCACCGAGGCGTCCCAGTACCAACCGCGGAGGGGCCCCAGATCCTCGGGCAGCGTGCCGTCGACACCGCCGACGACCCGGAACGTCGCGAGGTCCTGCTTGTACTCGCGGCGGCCGAACTCCACCAGGCGCCGGCCGACGAACGGGAGGTCGACGCCCAATGGGTTGTAGAGGTTGTCCTTGGAGAGCACCATGTTGTAGTCGCCTGGATTGAGCGGCATCGGCGCCGCGTTCTGCTGCGAGTTCCGCTGCACGTAGGACAACTCGTAGTAGCCGCGCACCAGGCGGTACCGGGTGTCGCCGGCCGAGTACGCCTGGATGCGGGTCGACGGGATCGTCAGGTAGTTCTCGCGAGCGAAGTTGAACGTGTCGGCATCGCCCATGATCTTCCAACCCGCCGGAGAGGTGGCGGGCGAGCTCAGGACGCGGATGAAGGCGTCGCTTCCGAAATTCGTCGGGTCGAGGCCCACGAGGGAGCTGCAGACCGGGTTGGCCATGCATTCCGGTGTGGCGCTCCCGTCCTTGTTCTGCGGAAGGCCGACGGTGCCCTGCGGAGTGCGCGCGCTGCCGCCCGGGATGGCCACTCTGTGGGCATAGTCGTAGGTCAACGCGTCCTGGCTCCAGGTCCGGTCGCGGAGCCAGGAGTCCTGCTGGTTGAAGTAGCCGACGGAAAAGAGAAAGTTTCCGGCGTCACCGGACCGGCCGGTGGTCACTTGACCGTCGAACGTGCCGGCGTCGCCTTTCCCCGACAGGCCGTACATCGCGCTCGCCTCGGTGCCGTTGAAGGTCTTGCGGGTGATGACGTTGACGACGCCGGAGATGGCGTCCGAGCCGTAGATCGCCGACCCGCCGTCCTTGAGCACCTCGATCCGTTCCACGGCGGCCGCCGGGATGGTGTTCAAGTCCACGGAGGAGGATGCCCCGACGCCGCCCGGCACGAAGCGCCGGCCGTTGACCAGCACCAGTGTCCGGGTCACGCCCAGGTTGCGCAGGTTGATGCGGGTGGCGCCATCGGCGCTGTACGTCGCGCCGCCGTTGTTGAGCTGGAAATTGGGAGCGTTCCCCTGCTCGGGCATCATCTGCAGGCAATCGCCGATCGTCACCTTGCCGCTCGCCTGCAGCTGCTCGCGGGTCAGGACGGTCACCGGCGCCGGCGTCGTCAGGTCCTTGCGGCGGACGCGCGAGCCGGTCACCACGATCTCCTCCTCGCCGGCGCGCCGGGCGGGTGCCTCGTCCGCGGCCGCGGGCGAGACCGGCACCGCCGCCGTGGCCGGCGGTTCGGCCACAGGCGGTGTGGCCTGTTGCTCGAGCGCGGCGGGCGGCGCGGGCGTCCGCCGCGCCGACGGCACCTGCGCCGACGCGGCTCCGGCCAGACAGAGGAAGGACAGCAGAACCGACGTCTTTCCGAAGAGCCTCGGCCTCGATCTCATGTGGAATTCCTCCCGACGAAGCGGCAGGACCGCTCTCGTCTCCCCTGGTTGCGGCTGATCCGGCGGGCGCCCTTCACCCGTGCGCACGCGACGTCGGAACGTCGAGCACTGGACTCGCCGCGCAACGGTACGTGTGCACCGAGTGGGACCATGCAAAACCCACGAACGCGATTTGGCTACGGCGCTGCTCGATTCCTGCAGCGAGCCTATCCCGCTTGGTCCGTGCTCCGCAATCCCGGTCCCGCGACGAGAACGCGCGGGTCCGGCCGTCAGGTGGTGCGACGGAGCGCGGCGCAGCGATCGATGACCGCCACCAGCTGCGATGCCTCGAGCGGCTTCACCAGGTGCGCGACGAACCCGACCGCCTCGCTGCGGGCGCGATCGGCTTCCTGGCCATAACCGGTCAGCGCGACCAGCGTCGGCGCGGACGCGCCGAGCAACGCGCGCAACCGCGACCCCAGCTCGTATCCGTCCATCGCGGGCAACCCCACGTCGAGCACGGCCACGTCCGGCGCGAACTCCTCGACGATCGCCAGCGCGGCGGGGCCGCTCTCGGCCGCGCACACTTCGTGTCCCGCCTGCTCGAGGATTTCGCCCAGCAGCATGCGGGCGTCGTCGTTGTCGTCGACGATCAGGATCCGCTGGGCGCCGGTGTCGGAACGGAGCGAGGCCAGCGGGCTGCGGGCCGGCGCCTCGACGCGGCGGGCCGCGGCGAGCGCGGGCAACCGCACCACGAAGGTGCTCCCCTTCCCCAGGCCGGCGCTGCGCGCTTCGACGGTGCCCCCGTGCAACGCGACCAGGTTCCGCACCAGGGCGAGCCCGATGCCGAGCCCGCCCTCCGCGCGGTCCGACGACTGGCGGCCCTGCACGAAGAGGTCGAAGACCCGCGGCAGCAGGCCGGCGGAGATGCCGATGCCGTCGTCGCGCACCTCGATCACCGCCTCGTCGCCCTCGCGGCGGGCGATGAGCGAGATGTGCCCGCCCGGCTCGGTGTACTTCGCCGCGTTCGTCAAGAGATTCGCGACCACCTGCGCAAGGCGCGCCTCGTCGGCATCCAGGCGGAGCCCGCGCGGCGGCGCGTGCACGTCGAAGTGGTGACGCCGCTGCTCGAGCAGCGGGCTCGCCATCTCGGTGGCCTTGGCGAGGACGTCGCGAACCTCCACCGGCTGCTTGCGCAGCTCGACCTTGCCGCGGGTGATGCGCGAGACGTCGAGCAGATCGTCGACCAGCCGGATGAGGTGCCGCGTCTGCCGATCGATCACGTCCTGCTCGCGCGAGATCCGCCCGTCGCCGCGCAGCTTCATCAGCTCCAGCGCGGTGAGAATGGGAGACAGCGGGTTGCGCAGCTCGTGGCCGAGCATGGCAAGGAACTCGTCCTTCGCCGTGCTGGCGGCCTCGGCCTGCTCGCGCGCGTACCGGAGCGCCTCTTCCAGCTCGTTGCGGCGCTTGAGCTCGGTCTCGAGCGCCCGCGCGCGCTGCTGCAGGAGGCTGATCTCGCGCAGGCGCTTCTCGCGGTCGTCGGACTCGGAGTAGCTCTCTGCCGGAAGGACGTGGTTGTGGACGTCGCAGATGCGCGCGAACGGCTCGCCGTGCGCTTCCTTGAAGAAGTTCCCCATCACGTACGCGCAGAGCAGCGAAAAGGGTCGCGCCCTGCCGAGATCGTTCCAGAGCTCCTCCAGGCGGATGGCCGCTTGCGGATGCCCCTCCCGCCAGAGCACGTCGACCATCTCGCCGTAGAGGCGCACCCGCTTGTGCTCGCGGTCGGCCGTGCAGGCGTCGATCGCCGCGCCGATCACGGAAGCGAACCGATGGGGGTCGGGAGCGCCGTCCACCATGAAGGAGTCGAGCGTCGCGCGAGCGTCGAGGAACGTCAGCCGGCGGGCCGCGCAGGCGCGCGCCACATCGATCCCCTTCGCGGCCAACGCCTCCTGGAACGCGCGGCGGTGCGGATCGGTGGCAATGACCACCACGGGCTCGTCGTCGATGAGGCCCGCGCCGAGATAGCGGGCGACCATCTCGCGGAGGAAGGACTCGTCCTCGTAGAACTGGACCGTATGCTCGGACGCAGCGGGGCTTTCCTGCAGTTGGACGTCCGCGGCCTCGGTCGTATCGACGAGCGTCACGTGGTGTTGAGGGTCAGGCATGTCACCTCGGTGGGGCCCGTGAGGGGAAGTCCCGAGAAGCTAGCTGCGGTGCTCCCTTGACGCCACGTAAGGTCTTCCCGGCCACGCCGAGCGCCCGTATTCATGATGTTCGACCGCACGTGCGAATACCTGGCGCCAGCAGCGCGAGCGGCCCCGTCTGTGCACCACCGGACTGTGTGGAGCGTTTCACGCGGAGAAGCGGGCGATGGCTTCTCGTCTCATGACACGCCGCTGCCCTGCGCTCCGTCGAGACTGGCGCAGCCTCGCTCGATCCGCAGCGGCTCGCAGGACGAGATTCGGCCTAGCGGTCGCCGGCGAGGCGTGCCACGGCCGCATCGGTTTCGGCGGCGAGACGCGACACGAGGCGCGCCGCCGGCTCGCGACGCGCCATCCGCAGCCCCTGTCCCGCCCAGAGCGAGAGGAACTCCGCCCGGCCCGCCTTGGCTGCCGCAGTGCGCATCGGCCGCGTCAGCGCGTTCTGCAGGGGGAAGGGGAGGATCGCTTCGGGGTCGCGGTCGACGTCCTCCATGAACCGGTTGACGATGCCGCGCGCTGGACGGCCGGAGAACGCGCGCGTCAGCCGGGTCTGGTGCTCGCGGGCCGCGAGGATCGCCTCCTTGTAGCACTCCGGAACGCCCGCCTCCTCGGTGGTGAGGAACGCGGTCCCCAGTTGCACGGCGCTGGCGCCGAGCGCGAGCGCGGCGGCGATACCCCGGCCGTCCATGATGCCGCCCGAGGCGATGACCGGCACCCGCACCGCGTCGACGATCTGCGGCACCAGCGCGATGGTCCCGACCATCGACGTTTCGAAGTCGCCGGCGAACGTGCCGCGGTGCCCGCCGGCCTCGCTCCCCTGCGCCACGATCGCGTCGACCCCGGCTTTCTCCAAGGCGGCCGCCTCATCCACGGTGGTCGCCGTCCCCGCGAGGAACATGCCACTCCGCTTGACGGCCTCCACGGCGTCCGCCGAAAGCATTCCGAAGGTGAAGCTGAACACGGACGCTCCAGTTTCCAGCGCGGCGGCGAGCTGCGCCGGAAAGGAGTCGGCCGGCGCCACCGGCGGCGCCGGAGCGGCCAGTCCGAGCGCGGCGTAGTGCGGCGCGACCCGCTCCACGGCGCGACGCGCGTCGCCCACCCGCTCGGCTACGCGCACTGCCGCGAACAAGTTGATGCCGAATGGCCGGGACGTCAGCGCCCGGACCGCCTGCGCGGAGTCGGCGATCTGTTGCGGGCTCAAGTACGCGGCGCCGATCGAACCGAGCGCGCCCGCCTCGCAAACGGCGGCGACCAGACGCGGGGTATCGCCGCCACCGGCCATCGGCGCCTGGATGATGGGGTGCGTCAGCCGCAGCTGCTTCATCAGACCCGTCGCTTTGATCATCGATCTTCTCCTCTACCGAGCCTCGCAGCGCACTTCGTCACCGGCCTCGAGCGCCAGGTGCCCTCCTTGTGATGGGCGGGAGTGTGCGGCGGGGCGCGCGCATCCGGTAGTTGGAGTTTCTCGCGTCACCGATGAGCGGCGCTCAAGCGACGCCAGTCAGGACGCCGCGCGCGCCAGCGCAGGTCCTTGGACCGGCGAGGCCGGCGTGCTGGCAACCACTTCGCGCACGAGGGCGGCGAGACGGCGGGCCGCGGCGTTCATCGGCCGAGGCACGTGCAGGGCGAAGGCGATCTCGGGCAGCGCGGGAAGCCGCTCGGCCTCGCCGAGAACGTCGATGCTGCCGGACCGCAGCAGCGCCGTCCGGCATCCGATCGCCAGACCCGCCTCGAGCGCGGCGCGCAGGCCTGCCAGGCTCGGGGTGCGCAGCACGATGCTGTACGGCCGGCCCATCCGGCGCAGCGCCTGCGTCGCCGCCTCGATGTACCCGCAAGGCGGGTCGAGCACCGCCATGGGCAGGGGATCGAGGTGGGCCAACTCGCGGTGACCCAGCCACACCATCGGTTCCCGCCGGACGACGCGCTGGGCGCGGCGGGTCTGGAAGCAGACCACGAAGTCGAGCTCTCCGGCCTGCGCTTGCTCGAGCAACACCGCGGATTGGGCGACCTGTACGTGGAGCGCGACGCCCGGGTACTGCTTGGAGAAATCGGCGAGCGCGCGCGGCAGCACGCGGTCCGCCAGATCCTGCACGGTTCCGAACCGCACCGGACCCTCGAGGCGTTCCTCGGAGAGCGCCGCCAGCGCCCGCTCGCTGGCGCCGAGGATCTCGCGGGCGTGCGGCACCAAGAGCTCGCCGGCGCGCGTGAGCACCTGGGCGCGGCTTTTGCGCCGGAAGAGCGGCTGGCCCACCAGCTCTCCCAGCCTGCACATCTGCAGGCTGACGGCGGAGGGCGTCCGCGACACCACGCGGGCGGCGCTCGCCATCGAGCCGGTATCGACGGTGGCGACGAACGTGCGCAGGAGCTCGAGCGGCAGGTCCTTCATGAGCGCACCTCGATCGTGCACCTCGATGATGAGATTCGCTCATGTTAGCTCGGGGCGGCGCCTTGCGCCAGGTGAGGAGGGATCAGGCGCTCTGGGCGGCCGCTGCGCGAGCGGCGCCGCGCGGCGGAGCAGGCGCCAGCGGGGCGCGCGCCACGGCGGCAGCGAGGCGCTTCATGCCCTCGGCGATCAGGTCCGGCGGCCGATTCGAGAAGTTCAGCCGCAGGAACTTGCGCTCGGGCGCGCGCGCGAAGAAGGGCGCGCCGGGGACGAACGCTACCCGCTCGCGGAGCGCCTCCGGGAGCAGGCGCGAGGCGTCCGCGCCGTCCGGCAGGCCGACCCACACGAACAGGCCGCCTTCCGGGCGGGTCCAGGTGGTACCCGCCGGGAACTCGCGCCCGAGCGCATCGAGCATCGCGTCGCGCCGCTCGGAGTAGAGCGCCCGGATCCGCGAGACGTGGCCGTCGTAGTCGAACGACTCGAGCAGGCGCGCCGCCGCGCGCTGCGCCAGGGTGCCCGTGTGGAGGTCGCAGGCTTGCTTCGCCACGGTGAGCGCGCGGATGGTCTCGTCCGCCGCGACCACCCAGCCGATGCGCAGCCCCGGCGCCAGCGTCTTGGAGAAGGTGCTCAGGTAGATGACGGGAGCGCGGCGGTCGAGCGAGGCGACAGCGGGCAAGTCGGCGCCGGAATACCGCAGCTCGGCGTAAGGGTCGTCCTCGAGCACCGCGACGCCGTGCTCCGCGGCGAGCCGCGCAAGCTGCTCGCGCCGCTCCAGCGCGAGCGTGGTGCCTTTCGGGTTCTGGAAGGTGGGCACGAGGTAGATGAGCTTCGGGCGCGCGCGCTTGAGCGCCCGCTCGAGCTGATCGACGCGCATGCCGTGCTCGTCGCTGCCCACGGTGACGAAGGAAGCCTCGTGCGCCTCGAAGACCTGCAGCGCGGCGAGGTACGAGGGGCTCTCGACCACCACGGCATCGCCGGCATCGAGGAGGACGCGGGCAACGAGGTCGATGCCTTGCTGCGAACCGCTGGTGATGAGGACCCGCTCCGGCGATGCGGGGACCCCGCGGCGGCGCATGCGCTCGGCCACCCACGCACGCAAGGGCGGGAACCCTTCGGTGGTGCTGTACTGGAGGGCCGCCGCCCCTTCCCGCGCGAATACGTCCGCGTGCGCGCGGGCGAGCTCCGCGACCGGGAACGCCTCGGGCGCCGGCAGCCCCCCGGCGAAGGAGAGGATGTCCGGGCGCTCGGTGACCTTGAGGATCTCGCGGATCGCGGACGCCTTGACCCGGCTGGTGCGCCTGGAGAACGTCGGGGACCTCACGCGGCCTCCTTGCGCCTGCGGCGCGGCGCCCCGCCGGGGGCGGGGAGCGGGATCTGCGTCTGTTCCTTCACGGTCGATAGCACGACGGTGGTGTGAGTGC
>JBJMQJ010000243.1:0-5484 GCA_045802765.1 Myxococcales bacterium | reverse complement strand
GCCGCGGCCGCGGTGCAAACCGCTGAACGATCCGAGCAGCGGGCTCGCAGCGCGGAAAGGGCGCTCGCGGAAGCCCGGGCGCGCCTCGAGCAAATGGAAGCCGCCGGAGCGGCGCAGCAGATCCGCGACTGGCAGGAGGCGAAGCGCCTCGGGCTCGACCGCGCCTTGAACGACCGCGGCGCCCTCTGGGGCGAGGAGCGTCGCCACGTCCTCGCGGCCATCGTGCGCGAGGCGCGGCGGCAGGGACTCGATCCACTGATGGTCGCCGCCGTCATCGAGATCGAGTCGCGCTTCGATCCCTTCGCCGTCTCGCCCGCGGGTGCGTACGGCCTCATGCAGCTGATGCCACCGACCGCGCGGGAGCTGTTCACCGGGAGGAAGGCCTCGCTCAAGACGGCCCACCTCTTCAACCCCGTGCTGAACATCGAGCTGGGCACGGCGTACATCGGGCAGCTGCTGCGCCGGTTCGATGGGGACCTGCCGCGCGCGCTGGTCGCCTACAACGCCGGCCCGTCGGTGGCGCGCGCCTTGGTGCGCGGCAGCAGGTCGTACCGGCGTCTGCAAGCCTATCCGCGCGCCGTCCTCGCCGCCTACCGCGACCTGCTGCTCGCCGAGCAGGTGGCCCCCGCTCGACTCGCCCGGCGCTAGTCCGTCCCACCGCTGGTCGCTCCGGAAAATGCACGGGAAAGCGTCCGCTCGCCGCCTGCATTCCGGGGGTCTGCGCATCAGCGTCAACGCGAGGAGGCACCGATGGACAAGAAAAATCTCGAAGGCAAGCTCGACAAGGCGACCGGCAAGATCAAGGAAGTCGGTGGCGTCGCGACGGACAATCGCGATTGGGAGGCCGAAGGCAAGCTCGATCAGGTCAAGGGAAAGGTGAAGGAAGGCCTGGGCAACTTGCGCCAGGGCATCAAGGACAAGCTGGACCAGCTCGACGAGAAGAAGACCGACAAGCCGTAGCCGGCGCAGAGCCTTTCCGGCTCGATCGCCGCGGCGGGCGACCGGCGGCCAACGCCGGCGCCCGTCACTTCTTCTTCGGCAGCGAGATCACCAGCGCGCCTTCGCGCTCCTGCAGCGTTCCGCCGTGCACGGCGAAGATCGTCTCGGCGAGCGCGTACCCGAGCACGGTCCCCAACGGGTCTCCCGAAGGGCGCTCTTCCGCGACGGGCGGCACCAGCGGCTCCGGCGGCTCGGAGGACCGCACGAGCAGCTCGACCGCCGAGGGCAGCGCATGCCCGACGATGGTGATGCGCCCCTGACCGGCCGCCCCTTTGGCCATGTGCTCGAGGACGGCGCGCACGCCGCGGCGGAGCATCTCGCCGTCTCCACTGACCAGCATCTCGCCCGGGACGTCGACCGTCCAGCCCTGGGTGGCGATGGAATCCTTCTCCGCGAGCGCGGCGACCGCCGCGTCGACCAGCGAACGAAGCTCGAGCGTGTCCGTGTGCAGCTCGTATCCGTGCTCGTTGAGGCGCTCGATGGTGAAGAAGTCGTCCACCAGCCTGCGCATCCGGCGCAGCGCGCGGAGACTGGCGTCGACCATCTTCTCGGCACGCGGCCCGGAGCGGTCCGCGGTGTCCATCCGCTTGAGGAGATCGCAAGACCACAGCGCGGTGGCGAGGGGATTCTTGATCTCGTGTGCGACGAACCCGAGGTACTTGCCGCGTCGATTGCCGGCAGGGGGCATCCACGGAACGTAGTCCGGTAAGTAGGCAACAGCAAGGAGCCGGCCGGCGCGCTTTACAGGCTCGGCTGCCCGTCCATCCTGAAATTCCTACCGATCCGGGCCCGAACTGCATCGCGGCCGGCACCGGCAAGGTGCGGTGCTCCGAGGGCAATTGCGCGGAGCGCCAATCCTGGCATCGAGCTTGCTCATGGTTCCTGCGTCGCGCAACACGGAGCCGTTGGGGGAAACCACTGAGATGGTGTCCCCTCCACCGCAGGGAGGAAACGCATGCAACCGTCCACCGTCCCATCGAGCGCCGGCTCGCTCGCGATGTACCTGGCGGAGATCAACCGCTACCCGCTCTTGACCGTCGACGAGGAGCAGCGGCTCGCGCGGCTGTACGCCAGGAACGCGGACCTCGACGCGGCGCACAAGCTCGTCACCTCGAACCTGCGCTTCGTGGTCAAGGTCGCGTACGAGTACCGTTCGTACGGGATCAAGATGGCCGACCTCATCCAGGAAGGGAACATCGGGCTGATGAAGGCGGTGCAGAAGTTCGACGCCGACAAGGGCATCCGGCTGATCAGCTATGCGGTTTGGTGGATCCGCGCCTTCATCCAGAACTACATCCTGAAAAGCTGGTCCTTGGTGAAGCTCGGGACCACCCAGGCGCAGCGGAAGCTGTTCTTCAGCCTGGCGCGCACGCGCCGGGAGCTGGAGAGGTACGACGGCACCGAGCAGGTGGGCGCCGACGAGAAGGCCATCGCGCGCAAGCTGCGCGTGAAGCCGGGCGAAGTGGTGGAGATGCAGCAGCGCATGGAGGGCCGCGACCTTTCGCTCGACGCTCCCATGGGCGAGGACGGCGGCTCCAGCCACGTGGACTTCGTCATGGACGGCGCCGACCTGCCCGACGCCGAGCTGGCCGAGCAGGAGGAGCGCCACATCGTGCAGGAGCGCGTGGTGGAAGCCCTCTCGCGTCTGGATCCGCGCGAGCGTTACATCATCGAGATGCGCGTCATGCAGGACAAGCCGATGACGCTGAAGGAGCTGGGCGAGCATTTCGGCTTCTCGCGCGAGCGCGCGCGCCAGCTGGAGATCCGCGCCAAAGCCAAGCTGGAGGCGGAGCTGGGCGAGCTGATGGAGGATCTCTTCCCCGGCGAGGACCGGCTGCCGGTCGCCGAGTCGGCGTAAGCGCAAAAGCCACGGATGTCTTTACCTTGGCGGGGCGGTATCGTGTCCTCCCGGGCACACGAGGTGCCAGGATGACCCGCATGTCTGCCCCGAACCGCGGATGGCTCGTCCCCGTCGTCGCCGCGAGCCTCCTCTTCGCTTGCCGTACGGCGCAGCCGCGCGGCTCGGGCGCGCTCGTGGTAACGCCGCTCTACAATCCGGCCGCGCGGCCCGTGTACCTCGGCGTGGACGGTCCGCACCTGTTCGCGCACGGCGGGGACGCCGACGTCGACTTCGAGATGGAGGAGCTGCAGGACGGCTGCGCGCGCGGCGCCGTCAACGGCAACCCGGTCGAGGTGTGTCCGGTGCCCGGCCAGCCCGGGGAGTCTGGTCCGGTGAAGACCTTCCGGCTGAACGGCCCGCTCGGAGCGCGCACCTTCACCGTCGAGCAACGCGGGGACCGGGTCTACGTCGACTTCGGCATCAACCAGGGCCGCGGGGAGTTCGTCGTGCCCGACGGCCTGTTGCGGCAGCACCCGGAGATGGCCGCCCTCGCCTGGTTCTTCGGCGCCTTCGGACGCCCGCGTCCGGGCTCGGAGAGGCAGGCTTACGTGATCCGGCAGCGGGATTAGCAAGACCCGGACGGAGCGGGGTCAGCCCCTGGGCGCCTGCCGCGCGCGGGGAAAGGCATCCTTCCCGGCGTACCGCGCCGACAAGCCCAGCTCCTCCTCGATGCGCAGCAGCTGGTTGTACTTCGCCATGCGATCGCTGCGGCTCGCGGATCCCGTCTTGATCATCCCGCAGTCGCAGGCGACCGAAAGGTCGGCGATGAATGAGTCCTCCGTCTCGCCGGAGCGGTGCGACATGATCGTCCGGTAACCGCTGCCGTGGGCCATGCGCACGCAGTCGAGCGTCTCGGTGAGCGAGCCGATCTGGTTCACCTTGATGAGGACCGCGTTGGCGACGCCGTCGCGGATTCCGCGCCGGAGCCGCTCGGTATTGGTGACGAACAGGTCGTCGCCGACGAGCTGGACGCGCGCGCCGAGCCGCTCGGTGAGGAGCTTCCACCCCTCCCAGTCGTCCTCGGCGAAGCCGTCCTCGATGGAGACGACGGGGAAGTCGCCCGACCACCTGTCGTAGAGATCGACGAGCGCCTTGCGATCGATCGACTTGCCGTCCAGCTCGTAGCCGGAGGTCTTCTTGTCGAACAGCTCGCTGGCCGCTACGTCGAGCGCGAGCACCACGTCCTCGCCCAGCCGGTATCCCGCCTTCCCGATCGCCTCGGAGATCGACTCCAGCGCCTCGCCGTTCGAGCGCAGGTCCGGAGCGAAGCCGCCCTCGTCGCCTACGCTGGTCGCCTGCTTGCGCGACTTCAAGACCGCCTTGAGCGCGTGGAACACTTCCGCCCCGCAGCGCAGCGCTTCGGCGAAGGTGGGCGCGCCCCAGGGCACGATCATGAACTCCTGCACGTCGACGTTGTTGTCCGCGTGCGCGCCGCCGTTCAGGATGTTCATCAGCGGCACCGGCAAGGTGCGCGCATTGACCCCTCCCACCCAGCGGTAGAGCGGCACGCCTTGCGAGAGCGCGGCGGCGCGCGACGCCGCCAGCGACACGCCCAGGATCGCGTTCGCGCCGAGCGACTTCTTGTTGGGCGTCCCGTCCAGCTCGATCATCAGCCGGTCCAGCGCCTCCTGGCCGGCGGCGTCCATCCCGAGCAGCCGCGGCGCGATCTTGCTGCGGACGTTCTCCACCGCGGTGCGCACTCCCTTGCCTGCGTACCGGGACTTGTCCCCGTCGCGCAGCTCGTGAGCCTCGTGCTCGCCCGTCGAGGCGCCGGAAGGCACCGCCGCCCGACCCATGCTACCCGAGGCGACGGTCACCTCGCACTCGAGCGTCGGGTTGCCGCGGCTGTCGAGGATCTCTCGGGCGTGGACGTCGACGATCTCGGTCATGAGGGCGACTCCTCGATCCGGGAGCGCCCGGGTAGCACGTGCGACGGGCCGCATCAACCCCGCTCGGCCGCGCTGCTTGCCATCCGACCTTGGAGGGGTGTCAAGGCGATGGTCGATCCGAGGAAGGACGACACCGCCGCCGCGCTGGAGCGGCACGTGGACTCCGGCCATTTCGGCGCGGTCGGCCTCGTGCTGCTCCCCGACATGTTCATCGTCGGCAACGCGGAGAGCCACCTCACCGAGGACGGCGGCAACCGCATCACCTTCGTGGACCGCAGGACGGGCAGCCTCCGGGGAGAGGTGGAGCTCGCCCTCGCGAGCCGCGATTGCGAGACGGCCCCGAATTTCAAACCGCCGTTCGTCTCCCCCAACGGTCCGCCCTCACCTGTCGCGCTGCTCTCGCCCCACGCGACCTGGGGATGCTTTCCCGACAGCAACGGCCTCGCGGTCGGGCACGGGAGCAACGGCAAGTCATACCTGTTCACCGCGAACGGCGGCACCGACGACCTCTCGGTGATCGATCTAGGTCTGGATGATCGATCTGCGCACGCGCTCCGTGGCTGCCACGTGACTGGCGTGGGCAACGACCCGTACGGGCTGGCGGTCGTCGACAGCAAGGACGACGACTGATCTTCAGCGGCGGGACAACACCGCGTCCACCATGCCGACCTCGCAGCGCCCCGGCGGATCCTCGCG
>JBJMQJ010000242.1:0-8429 GCA_045802765.1 Myxococcales bacterium | reverse complement strand
CGGTGGCGGGGTGGTGCTGGAGGCCATGGTCCTGGGCCTTACCCCCATCGTGGTGAACCACGGCGGTCCAGGCGAGCTCGTGACCGACGAGACCGGTTTCCGTGTTCCTCTCGGGTCCCGCGAGTCCATCGTCGCCGCCTTCCGCGACATCCTGGCGGCGCTCGCCGCCTCCCCCGAACGGGTGCGCCTCATCGGGGACAGGGCGCGCCGCCGCGTGCGGAAGCAGTTCACCTGGGACGTCAAGGCAGGCCAGATCGTCGAGATCTACCGCTGGGTGCTCGGGCAGAGGGACAAGCCGGATTTCGGCATGCCGCTGCCGGACTGACGGCGCCGGCGCGCGGCGCGACTTCAAGGCGCACGTGCCTCGCGCGCCGCGGATGCCTCGGCCGCGAAGACCCAGTCGTTCGCTCCGGCGCCGTTCACGCCGGGCGTCTCGAGGTCGACGCTGTCCGAACGGGCCAGGGTGCCGGGGATCGGGATCCAAGCGCCCGTGCTCGGGTCGTACCACCGCGCCTGGGCGGCGCCTCGCATCCTCGACAGGTCGATGGCCAGCCTGCGCCGTCCCGTTCCCGTGGGCGGAACGTACGCCACGAGAAGATCGCCCTCCGGCGTGGCGGCGGCCGCGATGTGCTTCTCGCCCCAGCGCTGGCCGGAAGCGATCAGCCGCCCGACCGGGGATCGGCCCTCGGGCACCAATCGGTGCCAGGGCAGGCCCTCGAAGAACGCGTGCAGATGCAAGACTTCGAAGGTCCCCGGCGATTCGAGCTCTGCCGCCCAGGACGAGACCGCGTGGTCGACCTCGCCGTAGTCGATGCGGTAGGTGCCACGCGCGGACTCGCACAACCAGAGGAACGCGTTGCTCCAGACGACGCCGGAGCCCCCCGAAATCATCGACCACCACCAGGCCTTGCGGAAGGGCTGCGTGTCGCTGGCCGGGTGCTCGTGCTCGTACGTGCTCTCGAGGAGGAACACCGGCCTGGGCGGCCGCAGGTCGTAGGCGCGGGCCGTGTACCGGTAGGTCTTTGCATACTGGTACACGCCGTCCAGGGCCATCGCTCCGCGGAAGCGCGCCTCGTCGGTTGCGATCGCGCCCCGATGATCGAAGTTCCAGTGGCCGGTCCAGGGTTGCGTCGCGCCCGCTTCCCGGATGCCGCTCAGGATCGCCCAGTGACGCTCTTCGCCCTCGGACCCCGCCGGAGGCGCGAAGTCCCCTCCCGCGAGCCACAGGACGTTCTTCTTTCCTTTGAACCGCGATCCGAGATAGCGCCCGAAGGCGAGGCAGACCGGACGCGTGTTCGCCTCGGCGGTGAGGGCGCTCCACCAACCCTCGCGGCCGCCATCGAACCCCAGATAGGTGGGGGCGATGAGGACGGCGATCCCGCGGGCGGCGGCGCGATCGACGAAGGCCAGCACCCGATCGAAGTACGCGTCATTCGGCCTGGAGAAGTCGCCTGCCGCGAGGAACGGCTGCTCGCCCGCCCGGTTCGCGGGCGGTGTCGGGTTCGGGCTCGCCGTGTAGTCGTGGTTCGTGAGCATCACCTCGACGAGGTTGAATCCCTTGGAGCCGCGGTCCGCCAGGTACCGCTCCTGCTCCGCTTCGGTGAGGTTGACGAGCGCGAGCCATGCCGTCTCCCCTTTGATCAGGAACGGCCTGCCGCGCTGGTCGATGAGATGCCGTCCATCGGGAGCGATCTGCAACGGGTACACGTACGATCGACCGCTCGTCCGCACGACGATCTGCACGGTGCGTCGATCGCTTCGCCCGTGCCCATTGGCTGTCAGCGTGATGCTGCAGGCGCCGGGCATGATCGCCGTCCACTCCGTCGACGCCGCGGCGGAGTCAGCGAAGGTTCCGCATTCCGCTGGGATGGCATTCCAGGCGAACGTCACCGGCGAATCCGCCGCGGCATGGGCCGTCAGGCGCATCCGGTCGCCGGACACCACGGAATTGCGCGGCGCGACCACGGAGAGGACCACGGGCCGCTCCAGGCGTGGCGACATTGCCACGACCGTGGCGTCGACCTCCGCCGCATCTCCGCGCGCGGTGGAGACCGCGAGGGCGGTTTCCCCGAGCAACGCCCCGGCCGGGTCGAACGCTTCGATCCTGACCGTGTGCGGGCCCGGCCTGACGGCGATTGCGGCGTACCATTCGCCCGCGGAAGCGCCGCTGCGAAATGCGGTCGCCGCCGCGTCGACCGAAGCGGCAACCCGCGCCACGCGCGCCTCCGCCGGCAGGGTTCGGACGGCCATCTCCACCAAGCTGCCGGGGTAGGGTGCTGGCGGCGCCGACTTGCACCCCGCCAGCGCGCCGACGAGCACGAGCGCGGCCCGGCAACCGTGTTCACCCCGCAACCGTTCCGCATTCATGCGCGCGCTTCCCGCAGCCGCTTGCGACAGTGCCCATCATCCTGGGTGACATGGGCGCCGAAGCGAAGCCGATCCGGATCACCGGGCACCTCCCGGGGCTCGACGGCGTCCGCGGGCTGGCCATCCTGCTGGTGATGGCGGTGCACTTCGTCGGGAATGCCACCCCGGTCAACTGGGGCGAGCGCCTGGCCGCGAAGGTGGGCGGCTGGGGCGTGCTCGGGGTCGACCTCTTCTTCGTCCTCTCCGGCTTCCTCATCACCGGCCTGCTCCTCGATGCGAAGGGCGGGCCGCACTATTTCCGCAACTTCTATGCGCGCCGCACGCTGCGCATCTTCCCGCTCTACTACGCCGTGCTGGCGGCGCTCTTTCTCGCGCTGCCGCTCCTCTTCGCGCTTCCAGCGCCGCTCGAGGAGGCGCGCCGCCATCAGGCTTGGTTGTGGACCTACACCGCCAATTTCTTCCTCGCCGCGAAAGGATCGTGGGCGTTGTCGTACGTCAGCCACTTCTGGTCGCTCGCCATCGAGGAGCATTTCTATCTGCTCTGGCCGCTGGTCGTGTTCAGCTTCCGCCGCGAGACGCTCGAGCGAATCTGCCTCGCCGTCATCGGCGCCGCGCTCGCCCTGCGCATCGGATTGTCGCTGGCCGGCGTGAGCGAGCTGTCCATCTCGGTCTTGACGCCCTGCCGGGTGGATGCGCTCTGTGTGGGCGCCCTGCTCGCCGCCCTCGCGCGCCGCGAGGCCGGCCCCGCGGTCCTCCTCCGGCGCAGCGGGCCCGCTGCCCTCGCCCTCGCCGCGGTCATCCTGGCGGTGTCCGGCTGGTGCGCGGCCGTGAGGACCGGCCTTCCGGTGCTCCACCCGATCCGGGGCACGCTGTTCGCGATCTTCTTCGGGGCGCTCACGCTCATGAGCGTGAACGATGCCAAGCAAAGCGTGGTGGCGCGCATCTTCCAGAGCTCGTGGCTGCGCACCTTCGGCAAGTACAGTTACGGGCTGTACGTCTACCACGGCGTTCTCTCGCAGCACATGCACGTGCTGCGGGTGCAGGATCGGCTGGCGACGCTCTTCGGCAACAACTCGCTCGCCATCGCCGCCCAGACAGCGCTCGGCGTGGGCCTCTCGTTGCTCGTCTCGGTGCTCAGCTTCGAGCTGTTCGAGAGGCGATTCCTCGCCCTGAAGCGGCTGTTCGAGCCGAGGAGGGCGGCAGCCGTCGCGCCGGCGGGCGCAAGGGAGAGCAGGCCGGCCGGGACCGTGGCCTGACGCGTCCTGTATCGGCCGTCCGGCAGTGCGTCAGTCGACCAGAACGCAGCAGAGGATCCGGTCGGGGCCGATGGACTGGATCGTGTCGCGGACCGAGGCGAGACGGTCGCGCCCGCGCCGAACACACAGGACAACGCCGTCGGCCGCGAGCGCGATGGGGAGCGCCATGGGGTTCGCCAGCGGGCTATCCAGCGCAACGAGCGTCTTGGTGATCGGCGGCGCATAGGTGGAAGAGGCGAGCCCGTTCGAGGACCAGACGCCTCCTTCGCGGGCGGACATTCCCAGCTGCGCGATCAGTCGCGAAGAGCTGTCGAGGTCCAGACCGCGTGCATCGGCCAGCTCGACCGGGTAGACGGACAGACGGTTGCCGGTCTCTTGCAGCGCCCGGGCGATCTCCGTCGTGGAATAGTCCGGGTCCGAGGGCACGAGGACGATCCACGACCAGTCGCCGGCGAGCTGCAGCCAGACTGCGTTCAGCTCCGGGCTGGAGTACGACCGCCCCTGCGGGCGCAAGCTGCGGTGCAGGCGCTCCAGGATCGAATGCTGCTGCTCCAGCCACCGGTTGCGGACGAACTGCGCGTGCGGCACCAGCGCGGTCACTTCGCTTGCAGGGGTCGGATTCTCCTCGGACTCACTTCGTTCGGACATCAGCGAAGCCCCGGTTGACGGAGGTGCACCGCAAAGCTACGTACGCCGGCCCGCCCCGGCACGTCCGGGCAAGACCTCGACTCAGCCAGACGCCGCCTCGGAGGGCGGGATCTGGTTTCCGGGACGGCCGAGAAGGCGCACTTCGACGATCGCCTTCGGCCCCACCAGATCCTCGAGCTGCCAACGCTTCAGCACCATTCCCGTCCGGAAGTCGGCGGCCGTGGTGGCAAAGAGCGCGAGGACCAGACCCGCGATCAGCGCAGCCGCGATGACCAGCGGCGCTTTCGGCTTGATCGGCCCGCGAGGCACCTGAGGTGGGCTGACGACCGAGTAGCGGTACTTGAACGCGGCGCGCGCGGTGTCGAGGTCGATGCGGGCCGCGTCGATGCGCCCGCGCATCGCAGCGTACTGCTGGGCAGCGTACTGGAGCTGGGCGCGCGCGTACTCCACCGACGAGTCCTCGTCCGCGGAAAACGCTCGAAACAGCTCCGCCGGAATGTTCGGGGCCCCCGGGAGCGCCCCCTCGCCACCGTCGGGTCGGTCGGAGAGCTGCCGGCGCAGCTCGCGCTCTTCCTGGCGGAGGGCGGCGAGCTGCGGCGACTCCTGCCGCAGCGAATCGATGCTGCGCTGCAGGTCGAGGAGCATGGGGTGGTTCTCGGCGTAGACCGCCCGCTGCTCGGACAGGCGCGTCTGCAGGTCGACGAAGTGGCGCCGCCGGGACTCCTCCAGATCGGCGATCGCGCGGCGCTTGCTGTCGAGCATCACGCGCAGGTTGAGGACTTCCGGATCGACCCTCGCGCGGGGACGGGGAGCGGGCGTCCGGCCGGCGCGGGGCATGGAGGCGTCGCGCAGGCGCTGCAAGTCGGCGACTTCCGTCTCGATCGTCTCCTTGAGCGTCGCGGCGTGTCCTTCGAGGATCGAGATCTGCTCGGCGATCGTGGAGACCTCGAGGACGTGCCGCCTCTCGATGAAGTTCTGCTCGGCCGCATCCACCAGCCGGTAGGCCATGAGCGCGTCGGGCCAGTGCACCTTCACGGTCACCGTCCCGTCGGGAGTGGTCCAGACGGTGAAATTTTTCTGCAGCAGATCGGTCAACCCGTCGGTCAGCTCGTTCTCGGTCGGCGCGCGGTGGAGCGCTCGCAGCAGCCAGTCCTTGAGGCGCAGCAGCGGCGCCCGGCGTTTCGGCCATTCCTGCAAGAGATCCGTCTGACGGATGAGGTCTTTCAGGTTGTCCCGGCGGATGATCGTTTCGGCCGCCGCCTTGGTCGGCACGTCCATCGGGTTCGCGTCGGCGCGGACCGCCAGCACGGGGTTCTTCTGCGCGAGCAGACGCGACTCCACTTCGTAGGTCTTGGGCAGCACCGCCAATCCGGTGGCGGCGAGCAGGACCATGCCTCCGGCGACGAGCAGGAACAGCAGCGGTCGTCTGCGGATCGATCCGAGCGCGAACGCGGCATAGCGGCGCAATTTCTGCCAGTCGAACAGCTCCTCGTGCGTCTCTTCGTAGGCGGGGTAGGCTGCCGGCCGTGGGAGCACGCGAGCCTGGAGATCTTCGTCCATCCTTCGCGGTCCCGCTCCGCGCTCGAGGCGCCGGCAAAAGTGACTACCTGAGCAGTGGAACCTGCGCCGCGTATGCGACGAAGGCAACCCACTGGCCGGTGGGTTGATCCAGCAAAGGCCTGCTGAGGAATGCTGCGCGCGCGCCCGCTGACACGCTCGATCGGGCGTCGAGCGGCACCGTTGCGCTGAGCTCGCCTTGGAGGTAGCGGTCCCCCGCCTGTGGGCTGGTCGGGCTGCCGGTCCCGGACGTCAGCGCGATGCTGGCGAGCAGCCGGGCCGCAAGCGAAAGCACGCGCGGGCGGTCCCAGATGGCGGCCGCCCGCAGGCTGCCTCGTTCGACGAGCTCGCCGCTGAGCGGATCTCCCAAGGGCTCGATCGAGGCGCCGATGCTCGTCGACAATCCCCGCGATGGCGCGGCGCGCAGCTCGGCGCCTCCGACCGCGTAGGCAACCGTGGCCGCCGGCTGATCCGGCGTCCGGGCGCGGCCGACCGCGGGCCCCACCGACAGCGACAGCTCGGTTCCGCGCGCGAGCAACATGCGCCACCCAGCGGCCAGGCCGATCACGCTGGCGCGGCGATCGTTCGAGTACCGGTCGTCGAAGGCTTGCAGCTCGAGCCGCAGCGTATCGAGGCGCGCCGCCGACCACTCGAGGTACCCGCGCAGGTGCGGGCCGCGCGAGAGGGGGAACGCTCTGCGCGCATCGTCGTTGGCGCCGCCGGCCACGAGCCAGGCCGCCGAGGCGACCAGGTGGAGGCGTCTCGAGGCGAGGACGTCCAGCTCCAGCGAGGTGCTCGACTCCTGGACCGAGACGAACCTCGAACCCGGCGGGGGCTGAACCGGTCCGACCGTGGCCCCGGGTGCGACCGGCGAGAGATCGATCGAGCCGTACCCGAGCGCTTGCCGCAGCCGCAGCCGGTCGCTGGCGCGGAGGCGCCAGTCCGCCTCGCCGAAACCGCGCACGAACAACTGGCTGCCCTCCGACGCCAGCGCCGCGGACGGCGAGAGTCCGAAGCGCAGCGCGCCCTCCGGGCCCGAGGTGCGGCCCGTGAAGTCCGCCGAGACGCCTGCCGAGCTCGGGTCCTGTCCGCCCACCGTCGTCCCTCCGCGCCCCTCGACGCGCACCGACCCGTCGGCGATCAATCCGACGGCGAGCACCACGACGGTCGTCAGCATCGCCGGGCGCGGATCATTGGACGACGATCACGTCGTCGTTCTGGACGCGGAAGCGCGCGCTCCGGCTGCCCGGCGTCGAGAGCGCATCGAGCGTGAACCGGATGCGCCCTGGAGTCCCGGCGCGCACGAGGAAGATCCGGTCCTTGTGCGCGAACTCGGTCAGCCCTCCGGCGGCGGCCAGCGCGCGCAGCACCCCTTGACCGCGCTCGAGCGGATACACCCCGGGGCGCGCGACCTCGCCGATCACGGAGAGCTGGGTCGGTCCGAGCTCCTCGAGGAAGACGGTGACTACCGGCGATTTGATGAAGTCGAGCAGCCGGACTTCCAGCGTCTTCGCGAGCTCCTGCGTCGTACGCCCTGCCGCCGGGACGTCGTTGACGAAGGGGATGGTCACCTGCCCGTCGGGTCGGACGCGCGTCCGGCCGGAGAGCGGGTCCTGGTTGAAGACGCGCACGAAGATCAGGTCGCCGCGCGCGAGCCGGTACTCGGTGGCGGCATCCGCCGGCGCCTCGGGGAGCGAATCCGCCCAGACGTACTCGCCCACGCCCGCGCAAGCGAGAGCGGTAGCGGCCAGCAGCAGGCCCACGGACGGACGCTTGCCCGACGAGAGGCTCATGCGCCCCAAGGCTGGCACGGAGCAGCGCAAGGGATGTATCGGCAATTCCGCCTTCATCAATTTGCCGACACAGACGACGGGGTGCGCCATTCGTCGACGTGCGCGATCCGACGTACATGTCTACGTTCAGAACCGGTCATCGGAACAGCCTTTACGTCGCGCGCTCGCTCGGCGGGTTGGACGAGCGCGGGGAGGCGGCATGAAGATCCTGATCACCGGAAGCAGGGGCTACATCGGCACCGTCATGGCCCCGATGATGGTCGCCGCGGGCCACGAGGTGGTCGGAGTCGACGCGGACTTCTACCGGCGATCGACCTTCGGCGACTGGTCAGAGGCCATCCGCACGATTCCCAAGGACGTGCGAGCGCTCGAGGCCCGCGACCTCACGGGATTCGACGGCGTCGTCCATCTTGCCGCGCTCTCCAACGACCCGCTGGGCGACCTGAACCCGCAGCTCACCTACGACATCAACCACCTCGCCTCGGTCCGCCTCGCCGCGCTGGCGAAGGAAGCAGGCGTCGGCCGATTCGTTCTCGCCTCGTCGTGCAGCAACTACGGCGCCGCCGGCGATGCCCCGATGACCGAGGACTCCGAGCTGAACCCCGTCACTCCGTACGGGGAATCGAAGGTGCTCGCCGAGCGCGACATCAGGAAGCTCGCGGACGGATCGTTCACGCCCACCTTCCTGCGCTGCGCGACCGCGTACGGCGTCTCGCCGCGGCTGCGTTTCGACATCGTGCTCAACAACCTCGTCGCCTGGGCGTTCACCTCCGGCAAGGTCCTGCTCAAGAGCGACGGCACGCCTTGG
>JBJMQJ010000241.1:0-4654 GCA_045802765.1 Myxococcales bacterium | reverse complement strand
GGTGCCACCGCCAGTAGGCTCCAAGGCCGCTCCCGCCACGCACGTTTTCGCTCGCGAAGGATCGTTCATGGCCACGCTGCGCGTGTTGAACGGATCCCTGGAAGGCCAGGAGATCGACCTCATCCCGGATCCCCAGACCGTCGGCCGGGGATCGAGCTGTCACATCCAGATCGGCGACGCCGGCGTCTCCTCCAAGCACGCGAAGATCTGGTGCGAGGATGGCGTGTTCTTCGTCATGGATCTCGGCTCGACCAACGGCACGTTCGTCAACGACCGGGACGTCGACCGCCAAGAGCTCGCGGACGGCGACACGGTCACCTTCGGCATGACCAAGGCGCAGTTCGTCGCCGACCAGCCCAAGGCTCGCGTCGCGCCGCCTCCCGCGCGTGTCGCGCCGGCGCCGCGGATGCGCACGCCGCCGCCGACTGAGGAAGCGCCCCCCAAGGCCGGGATCGTCACCGACCAGCCCCGCCGGCCGGCGCAGCCCGCGCTGCGTGCGGAGGTGAAGACCCAGGACGAGGTGGAGATCGCCACGCTGCGCGGAAGGGTCACGTTCTTCGAGGAGGAGAACCGCAAGCTCAAGGTGCAAGTCGTCAAGGTGCAGGAGCAGGCGGCGCACGACGCGGCCGCCGGCGCCCGGGCCGAGGCGGAGAAGCTGCGCGGGCTCCTCAAGCAGAAGGACGAGGAGCTGAAGAAGCTGCAGAAGGAGCTGGACGAGAAGGAGACGTACTACTCGCCGGCCGAGCTGGAGCGCGAGCGCAAGCGCATGGAGCAGGCCATCGACGCGGAACGCCGCCGCGAGATGGAGACGCTGCAGCGGCAGATCAAGGAGCTGGAGCACCGCGTGGCGATCCGCGGCGCCGAGAGCGACACGGTCGCGCGGCAGCTCAAGGAGAAGGACGACCTCATCAAGATGCTCTCCGAGCGCGAGGACGAGATCCAGACGGAGATCAAGTCGCGCGACGCGAAGGCGCAGGAGCTGCACGAGCAGATGAAGGCGCTGAAGGATGCCGCCAACGCCGCCGCGGGCAAGGAGAAGGAGCTGAACGACAAGCTCAAGCAGAAGAACGCGCAGCTTGCGCAGCTCGGCAAGGAGCGCGGCGAGCTGGTGCAGGAGCTGGCCAAGGCTCGGCTCATCATCGCCAAGGTGGGAGGCGCCGACGAGGCGGCGGCCGCGGTGGAGGAGCAGGAGCGCGCCACCAAGGCGATGCAGGACCGCATCGGGCAGCTCGAGGCCGAGGTGGGGAAAGCGAAGGACGCCGCCAGCGTGCTGGGCGGAAAGCTCGACGCGATGGAGAGCGAGAAGAACGACCTGGGGAAGCAGATCGAGGAGATGGACGCCAAGGTCACCGACGCGGTCGATGCGCGCATGAAGGTCGAAGGGCAGCTCTCGGAGATGCTGCGCAGGTCGGGCGACCGCGACAGTTTCGAGAAGCAGCAGGCGATGCTCAAGGCCGACCGCGACGCGCGCGCGAAGGAGGCGGTCGACGCGGCCGAGCGCGCCAAGGCGCTGGACGCGCAGCTCTCCAAGGTGCGCGGCACCTACGACGACATCGTGCGCGAGCGCGACGAGCTGAAGGCGCGGGTCGATTCGCTGGAGGCGGACGCGCGCATCGCGCAGACCAGCTCCGAGCTGGGGTCCGACTGGGAAGCCCGCTACAAGTCCGCCTCGGAAGACCTGGCCGATCTCCGCAAGCAGCTTCCCAAGATGAAGGCGGAGCTGGCCCAGGCGAAGGATCAGGCGGCGAAGGGGAGCGCCACCGGCGCGATGGACGAGTCGCAAGTGACGCTCGCCGAGTCGCGCGCGCAGCTCCATGGGTCGCTCGTGCTGCAGATGCTCGACGGGGTGAACAACTCCGTCTCGCTCCTGCGGCGCAACTCGGAGCTGCTCCGCGGGTACGTGGAGGATTGCGGCCTGCTCGCCAACGCCGTGCGCAAGGTCGACTACACGCGCCTGGAGCCCGATCAGCAGCAGATGCTGGTCGAGCTGATCGACCAGACGCAGCCCGACGTGATCGTGAAGAACATGCAGGGCATCTCCGAGGAGAACGCGGAGAGCATCGTCAAGGCGAAGAAGCTGATCCTCGACTACTCCGACGCGTTCAAGAAGGAGGAGGTTCGCGGCATCGAGATGGAAGCGGCCTTCGCCAAGGCGCAGGGGCTGTTCCACGCGGTGGACCCGCAGTCGGACGTGCCGGTGAAGATCGAGGCGGTCCTGCCGCCCGTCGAGGCGGAGAAGGAGGAGGCGGTCCTGTGGGCCTTCGCGCTCCTCCGCGAGGCGAAGGAGCACCCCGAGGAGGGCAAGAGCCCGGCCATCCAGATCGATACGGACGGACTGACCATCACGGCCACCGTGTGCGGGGTGGACGGCAAGCTGAAGGATCGGTACCGCGAGCCGGCCGACGCGCAAGCGCGGCTGGTGCGCGGGTTCGCGGTGGACCGGTGCGGGGGAAAGATCGACTTCCGGGACGACGCGGCGGGGCACGCGATGGTGGTGACGCTCCGAGCCAAGATGTAATCGCTAACCGGACGTTCCCAAAGTAGGTTTTTAGGTGATTGCCGGGTCCCGACGTCCGTCGTCGAATCGCTGGCTCTTGACGTCGCGGCAGCTCCGATGGATTAGCAGATTGTCGTCCTTTTATTGGGGGATCCCTTGTCCATCTTGCTGAATGTGGTGGCGCTCCTTTGGGTCTTGATCGTCGCCGCGTGCGGCGGCGGCGGAGGGGGTGCCGGCGGACAGACTCCTTGCAACGCGGGGCAGTCATGCACTGCTCCCGGGGTCTGCCGGAACGGAGTCGTCTCGTGCTCGACCGGAGCGGCTGTCTGCGTCGATTCTGGAAACGCGGCCGAGGGGACCGCCTGCGCCTCCGGCGGGACCTGCCAGGGAGGGACCTGCAGGCGCACCGTGAGCGGCACCTTCCAGACGACCTACTGGACGGACGACGGAACGAAGACAACCCTTCCGGGCGCCCCGGGGTTCGTCGGCGGCTTCGCGGCGACGTCGGCCGCATTGCTGGTTCCCGACACCAGCGGCGCCGGATACGCGGAATCCACCTTCACGCTCGATGCCACCAAGAGCTTCAGGGTCACGGGTGTCCCGGTCGGCACCTATTTTCTCAAGATGGCTGCGTCGAGGACCTTCTTGGCGAATTGTGGCACCGGGATGATCGAGGTCAATACGCCGTTTCTGTTCGACGCCGCCTCGAGCACTCCCGACTTGGGCAACGTCACCGGCGCGCGGCCCGATCTGGCGAGGCCGGTGTCCACCGCCCCGACCGAAATCACGTTCAGCTTCACCGGCATGGATCCCTGGGTCGCGGGAGATCGGATCCAACTCGCGAGCGCGCAGGGCCTCACCAATCAGCGAGCAATTTCCTCGCCGGTACCCTCGGCCGGCGCCACGACCTTCAGCGGGACCTCACCCTGGTTCAGCGAAGGCCTGCCCGACGCGGCCAAGGGTGACGTCGTCTTTGTCTACCAGCGGGCGACAATCTCGATCGGCAGCGGCGCCGGCACCGCGGCATTCCATCGAGCCACCCGGTTCGATCGCCGGACGGACTTCACCGTTGCCGACGGAACCAAGTCCTCGGTGACGGCCGCGTTGGCCGCCGCGCCCCAGACGGGATCCGTGACCGTCGATCTGCGCGGCGAGCAGTTCGCTGCGTTGGCGGCGGACGTTGCCCCGGGCGCCGTCGTGAGCAGCGGCGGGATGGTGGTCCTCGCCGTTCCGCATTCGGTGACGTATCCCGACATGCCGATCTTCGAAGAAACGCCCGTGGCATTCCTCGAGACATCGAGCGCTGCGGACGCGAATTATGGTGCGCTCGCGTACGGACGGTTCCTCGATCCGTTCTGGCAGGACGTCCGACGCGTGTTCTACGTCTTCGACGCCACTCCGGGCGGGCAGGACGCGATCGTGGAATCGGATCTTCCAGTCTCCGCACTGGCGGCGGGCCCGATCGTGCCTGTGCTCAGTCCGCCGAAGACGCCGCGCGTGAACGGGAACGACGCGTTCGCCGCCCGGACGGATGTCGGCCTGCAACCCACGATCTCCTGGTCTGCGCCGACCCTCGGCGCTCCGACGTCCTACACGGTCGAGGTCCTTCCCGCGACGCTCGAGCTTCCTTGCACGGTGGCAGGCCAGACCGTCGGCGTCACCGCAACGGTCCACGGGGCGACTTCTTTCAAGGTACCTCCCGGCATGCTCAAACCCGGGATCAGCTATCGCGCGACGATCACGGCCTTCCAGGCACCATGGGACACGCAGGACGCCGGCCCCTTCCGGACGGGCGCGCCGTCCCACTTCGCCCAGTGCGTGACAGCCACGTTCACTCCGTGATGGGGAGGCGAGCTCCGCCACATACTTGGTCTGCGCACCAGCAGTGCGGGGCGGGATGCGAGCGTTTCGCATAGAGTGTTCGATTCGCAGCGTAGCGAATCGAACATCCCTCGATGTCGGACTGCAACGCCAGTCCATTGACATACGGGTCGATTCCCAGAAAGCCATCGCATCTAACCAGCAAGGGCCGGTCGGGACAATGGCTCACGAAATGGTGCACGCTGTGCTCTTTGAGCGACACGTCAGCGGCAGGGAAATCGACCTGTCATATTTCAAAGCCGTTAGACACACTCCCGACCGCTTTAGTCCGCCGGG
>JBJMQJ010000240.1:0-6774 GCA_045802765.1 Myxococcales bacterium | reverse complement strand
TGGCATGGCCGCGCGCCTCGACCGCATCGAAGGGGCAGCGGGCGCGGGTGGAACGTCGTGGACGCTGCGCGGAACCACCAGCAACGAGCGCTACGTGACGCGCGCGGAGAAGGAAGCGTTGCGCGCCGTGCAGCCGATCCTCGGGCGTCCGGACAGCACGCGCGCGGCCCTCATCCCGGTGCGCAAATCAGCGGCGTGGTGGGACCTTGCGCAGGACGAGCGGCGGCGCATCCTCGAAGAGCGCTCGCGGCACATCTCGATCGGGGTCCGCTATCTTCCTGCCGTGGCGCGCAGGCTCTATCACTGCCGCGATCTGGGCGAGGCTTTCGATTTTCTCACCTGGTTCGAGTACGCCGAGGCAGACGCGAACCGATTCGAGGAGCTCGTCGACGAGCTCCGCGGGTCGCCTGAGTGGGAATACGTCGAACGCGAGGTCGACGTCCGCCTCATCCGGTGAGGCACGCTGTAACGCAAGTTCGGCCATCCCGCACTTGCTGGCGTCACCCCTTTTCCCGGAGACGCCGATGAAGCGCATCATCCCATTTCTCTTCCTCGCGGCCGCTGCCTGCGGCCCGGCCAACGAGTCCGACCGCTCGCTGCAAGAGGGCCGCAACTTCTCCAGCGGATCGAGCCGGACCCTCTTCGTCCAGAGCGCGCACGAGCACGCGGACGGCACGGTGACCTTGCCCCTGTACCGCGGGACCAGCCGTGGCCGGACCGTCTGGTACATCGTGCTCGACTCGTCCAGCGGCGACGACGCGCAGGCGAAGGGCGTCAACCGGTCGCAGAAGCTGGCGAACGCGCGAGGCAGCACGGCAGTCCAGACGGTCAGCCTGCGCAACGGCGTGGTCGACTTCCCTGCCTCGGTGAATTTCGCCTCCGGCATCCGATCGATCGTCGCCGGTCCGAACGGCTTCCCGCCGATCCAGGCGACCTTCTCGGCGAAGGGCGAGGACGGCTACAGCCCGATCATCCAGCTTCCTGACGGGACCATCGAAAACGCTCCGCAGGTAGCCAACGACACGGGGCGCGCGCCCAAGGTGACCGCCATCGACTTCGCCGCCCTCACCGTCACGTTGGAGGAGACCCCGGGGTTCCAGGGAGGCAAGGCCGTCCGGTACCTGTCCACCGATGCCTCGCTCGACGTCGCGGCGGCACTCGAGAATGTGACCTTCGCTCCCGCGTTGAACGGCGCGCCCGCGCTCGGAAACGACGGCACCGACTCCTCGCGCACCAGCCTCGCTGCCTTCGTCAACGGCCAGACCGGAGCGGCGAATCCGCAGCGCCAGGGCCTCGATTCCGCCATCCTCGACGGGCTGTCGCCGCTGAACGTGCTGCGGTGGAACCCGAGCCAGGGGCGCTACAGCCCGCTCTGGGACGTGCATCTGGCGGCCTGGTCGCGCACGGCGATCGCCGCGGGGGCGAACCTGCGCCAGATGGATTTCGGCGACATCCTGGGGCTCGCGAGCCACGGCCAGATCGCCGCTCCCGACGGCACGCCCTTCGGTGCATCCGGGTTCATCGTCAATTGCCCGATCATCAGCTCCGATTAGCCGGGAAACCGTAACGAATCCCTCCCTCGCCGCACTGCCGGCGAGGGAACTTTCGTCTGGAGGCGGCCGTGGCGACTGACAATACCTACGACCTGATCGTGATCGGGTCGGGAGCAGGCGGCGGGACGTTGGTGCACCGGCTGGCGCCCTCCGGAAAGCGGATCCTCCTGCTGGAGCGCGGCGGGTACGTGGCGCGCGAGAAGGACAACTGGGATTCGCGCGTGGTCAACCTGGAAGGCAAGTACCAGACGAAGGAAGTCTGGAAGGACCGCGCCGGAAACGATCTGCACCCGCACACGAACTACGCAGTGGGCGGGAACACCAAGTTCTACGGAGCGGCGCTTTTCCGGCTGCGCAAAGAGGACTTCGGCGAGCTGCGCCACCACGGCGGCGTCTCTCCCGCCTGGCCCATCTCGTACGAGGAGTTGGAGCCCTACTACACGCGCGCCGAGCACATGTACCACGTGCACGGACAGCGCGGAGAGGACCCCACCGAACCGCACGCGAGCGAGCCCTTCCCGCATCCGCCGGTCAGCCACGAGCCGCGCCTGCAGCATCTGCACGAGGACTTCGCCCGGAGCGGACTGCGGCCCTTCCACACGCCGCTCGGCATCCTGCTCGACGAATCGCGCCCGCAATCGAGCCGCTGCATCCGCTGCAACACTTGCGACGGGTTCCCCTGCCTCGTGCGCGCAAAGGCCGACGCACAAATACTAGCGGTGGATCCGGCGCTCGAGTACCCGAACGTGACGCTCCTCGTCGGCGCGTACGTCGAGCGCCTCGAGACCAGCCCGTCGGGACGCGAGGTGACCAAGGTGATCGTGCGGCGCGATGGCGCTCGCGAAGAGTACAAGGGCGGAACCGTCGTGGTCTCCTGCGGCGCGATCAACTCCGCCGCGCTCCTCCTCCGCTCCGCGAACGACCGCCACCCGGAGGGGCTGGCGAACGGGTCGGGCGTCGTCGGCCGCCACTACATGGGGCACGTGAACTCGGTCCTGATGGCCGTGTCCAAGTGCCCCAATCCAACGGTCTTCCAGAAATCGCTCTCCGTGAACGACTTCTACTTCGGCGACGCCGGGTTCCCCTACCCGATGGGCCACATCTCCTTCGTCGGCAAGCTGGACGGGGTGACGCTGAGCGCGGGGGCGCCCGCGATCGCTCCCGGCTTCACGCTCGACCTGATGGCGCGGCACTCGCTCGACTTCTGGCTCACGTCCGAGGACCTGCCCGATCCGGACAACCGCGTCACCCTCGACGGCCAGGGAAACATCGTGCTCTCCTACCGCCCCAACAACGAGGAGGGCCACCGGCAGCTCATCGCCCGGCTCAAGTCGGCGATGAACCAGCAGCGCGCCTGCCCGATACACGGGCACCAGTGCCATCAGGGGCTGTTCGCGCGCAATCTCTATCTCAAGGAACGGATTCCGCTCGCCGGCGTCGCGCACCAGAACGGGACGATCCGGTTCGGCAACGATCCGCGGACCTCCGCGCTGGACCGGAACTGCAAGGCGCACCAGGTCGACAACCTGTACGTGGTGGACGCGAGTTTCTTCCCCTCTTCCGGAGCGGTGAACCCGGCGCTGACCATCATGGCCAATGCACTCCGCGTCGGCGACCATTTGCTGGCACGGCTGAATCGTGCATCATCCCTGAGCGCATGATCCCCGTCCCTGGCGAGCTGAGTTGCAAGGAGATGGTCGAGCTGATGAACGACTATCTCGAGGGCCGGCTCTCGCCGGCCGAGCTCTCCGACTTCGAACGGCACCTGGTGTTCTGCGACGGCTGCGCGGAGTATCTGCGGCAGCTCCGGCAGCTGGGCGCCGCGGCGAAGAAGCTCCGCGAGGACGAGATCCCCGAGACCGTGCGGGAGGCGCTGCTCGAGGCATTTCGCAAGTGGAAGCGACCGTGAGGCGGGCGTGATCGCCTACAAGTTCCTGGCGCGGGGCGCGGTCTCGCCGTTCGCAGGAGTCGCCTGGCCGCAGCCTTCGCGCGGAGCGGCGGGAGCGTGGGTCACGGCATCGTCGGCTCCGGGACCGGAGCTGTGGATCCACGGCTGCCGGCCCGCCGATTTGCCTTACTGGGTGGACGTCGAGCTGTGGCGCGTGGAGCTGTCGGACCCGGCCCTGCCCGTCCGTCACGAAGTGCGCGCCGATCGCGCGCGGCTGCTACGGCGGCTCGAGGCGTGGGATTTCACCTCCAGGCGCGACTTCACGCTCGACTGTGCGCTGCGGATCGGCCGGTTCGCCGCCGAGGCGCTGGCGCGGGACGGCCGCGATGCCGAAGCGCGCGCGCTCTCCGCGTGCCGGACCCTGGACGACCTCGCCGCCGCGGCCGAGGCGCTGGACGCGCCGGTGCCGGCCCGCTCCCGCCAGCTCCTCGGGTACTGCGGCGATGCGGTCTTCTGGGGACGGCGGTCGCATGCGGGCTGCGTCTCGTACATCGCCGCCATCGCTGCCGCCGATCTCCAGGCCGATCCCGCCGCCCTGGACGCCGAGCGGACCCGGCAGGCGCGCTGGCTGTGCGATCGACTGGGGATCGCGCCCGGCGCCTAGCCGAACAAGCAGTCGAGGAACGTGGTGGGGCGGCGCAGGACCATCGCCATGCAGCAGCGCAGCCAGGCGCGCGTCCCGAACTCGCGCACGAACTCCCTCGGTCGCGCGACGGAGGGCGGGTCGTACGACTCAGGAGGCCTTCTTCGCACGCTGGTCGCGGAGGCGTTCCAGGCTGCGGCGCACTTCGGGCATGCCCTGCGAGAGGAGCGCCAGCTCGCGCTTGGGGAGGCTCCAGACGTCCATCGGTTCCACGCAGCGGACGGTAGCGCTGCGCACGGCCTGATCGAGCAGGGCCGCCTCGCCGAACAAGTCTCCGGGGCCGAGGCGCCCCAGGACCGTCTCGCGGCCGGAGGCCTCGTGGACCACGTCCGCTGCCCCTCCGACGATCGAGTAGATGCGGTCGCCGAGGTCGCCCTGCCGGAAGACCTCCTGGCCAGGCTCGAAGTGCTCACGGAGCATCGACGAAGGCGGCGAGAAGCGGAACAGGACGCTGTCGGGGGGAAGCAGGAGGTCGAAGGCCCATGAGGCGGCGATCTTCAGCCTGCGGCCAAGCCCCGGAACCTTCATCAGATAGATGGTGCGCCAGAGGAACCAGGCCAAGGCGCCGGAGATCTGCAGGCCGAAGATCTCCGCGACGGCCGAGCGGCTCCCGAGGGATCCCATCTTGCCCAGCCCCTTGAAGTCGAACGCGCGGCGGCGACCGCCGCGGATGGTCGCCACGATGTTCTCCGCGACGAGCGCCGCCTGGCGTGTCGCGTGCTGCGCGGTCGGCGGCGACGACGCGCCGTCCGGCGTGGGGATCGAGGCGCAGTCGCCGAGCGCCCAGAGGCCGGGAAAGCCGGGCACCTCGAGCTCGGGCGTGACCTGGATGCGGCCACCGCGCCGCTTGGGCAGCTCGATCGAATCGATCACGGGGTGCGGGAACGAAGGCACTGTCGACACCAGCGTGCGGGTGCCGATGCGCATGCCGTCTCCGAGGACCGCTTCCTCGCCGCTCGCTGCCGAGAGCCGCGCATCGAGCAGCAGCTCGACGCCGCGCTCGCGCAGGATGCGCTGCGCGAACAGGCCGAGCTTCTCGCCGACCTCGGGCAGGATGCGGCCCTGCGAGTGCACGAGCACCACGCGGATCTCCGCTGGATCGATGCCGCGGTAGTTGCGCGCGACCCGCCGGACGAAGTCGTTCAGCTCGGCGACCACCTCGACCCCCGAGAACCCTCCTCCCGCGACGACGAAGGTGAGGAGCTGCTTGCGCAGCCGCATGTCGTGCTCCTCGATGGCGGCTTCCTCCAGCGCGCGGATGACGTGGTTGCGCAGGGTCAACGCGTCCTGCAGGTTCTTGAAGGGCAACGCATGCTCGGGCATTCCGCACAGCCCACGGAAATCGGTGACCGTTCCCAGCGCGAGCACCAGGTGGTCGTAGTGGAGCGTGTGCGCATGAGGGAGGAATCCCGGCGCCGTGGTCACCGTGCGCCGCTGCAGGTCGATCGCCTCCACGTCGCGGACGTGGATCTCGGCGCCGGGGACGAGCTGGCGGAGCGGGCTGACGAGGTCGGTGAGGCCGATCGTGCCGGAGATCACCTCGGGCAGCATGGGCTGGAAGACGAAGTAGTTCTCCTTGGAAACGAGCACGATCTCGTAGTCTCCCTGCCCGCCGAGGAGCCGCTGCAAGCGCCGGGCAGCGAAGACGCCGGCGAATCCGCCGCCGAGGATGACGATGCGCTTCGGCGAAGGGGCGTCCGGACGGCGGGCCCGCTCCTCGCAGAAGATGCACCGCTTGTCGGCGGTGTGGACGAGCTTGGCGCACCCGCGCGCGCGGTGGCGAGCGTACACCGTGGCGGCGAGCAGCATCGCGAGCGGCGGGCCCAGGAAATAGATCCAGAGCGCCGTCCACTCTCCGGAGACCAGCGCGGAGGCGAAGGAGCGCGCCGGGTTCATGCTCATGCCCGAGAGGGGCGCCTCGACCGTGATGTAGAGCGCCACCAGCGCGCCCGCCACGACCCCGGTCCACCGGCCGTAGCGCGATCCGGAAACGTGCAAGACGGCCGTCATGAGCACGAAGGAGATTGCCGCCTCCGCCGCCAGGGCGACGCCAACGCCCGCCGGACCCGGCATGGTGACCGCGAAGTGCGTCGCGGGGTGCGAGAGCCGCGCGCCGAGCAGCGCCCAGGCGATCAGCGTGCCGGCGATCCCGCCTGCTACCTGGAACGCGGCATAGAAGGCCGCATCCACGCGCGGAATCCGTCCGAGACGCAGGAAGCCGAGCGTTACGCCTGGATTGAGGTGCGCTCCGGACTGCCGCCCCCAAGGCGAGTAGATGACGGCGATCGCGGTGGCGCCCATGGCGAGGCCGCCGAGCGCCCGCCGCGCGCCGGCGCTGGCGATGGACGCGTGGACCGGAGACGCAGGGTGCTCGAGAACGACAGCGAAGAAGCACGCCGAGACCATGAATGCGGCCAGGCCGGCCGCTTCCATCAGGTACTCGGGCCAATGGCGGCGGAACGCGTCGGCCGCGGCGGTCATCACGCGACCCTCGACGCGGCGGGCGGCGGGACGGGGTCGCGCCACCTGCCCCGCGCCGGCTCTGCCAGGTCGACAGCTAGCGCGCGCAACAGCTCGGCGACGCTCCACGCCTGGGCAGGGCAGCCTCCGGGACGGTGCGGCGGCTCGGC
>JBJMQJ010000239.1:0-12180 GCA_045802765.1 Myxococcales bacterium | reverse complement strand
GGGGCGCAGCGCTGCTCTTGCGCGCGATCGCCGGACGCGACCCGAACGACCAGACGTCCAGCCTGCGCCCGGTGCCCGACTACGAGGCCGATCTGGAGAAGCCGGTGCGCGGCCTCACGATCGGAGTGCCGAAGGAGTATTTCGGCGAGGGTCTCGATCCGGCGGTGGAGAAGTCGGTGCGCGCGGGCATCGCGGCGTTGGAACGCGAAGGGTGCCCCGTGACGCCCATCTCGCTCCCCAATTCGCCGCACGCGATCGCCACGTACTATCTCGTCGCCACCGCCGAAGCGTCGTCCAACCTGGCCCGATATGACGGCATCCGCTACGGCCGGCGCGCCTCCGCACGCGGGTCTCTGCTCGAGCTGTACGTAAAGACGCGCGCGGCCGGATTCGGCGCGGAGGTGAAGCGGCGCATCCTCCTTGGAACGTACGCGCTGTCGGCCGGGTACTACGACGCGTACTACCTGCGGGCGCAGAAGGTCCGGGCGCTCATCCGGCGCGACTTCGACCAGGCGTTCGCCGCGGGCGTCGACGGAGTCGTATCGCCCACCAGCCCCTGGGCGGCGTTCCGCCTCGGCGAGAAGGTCGACGACCCGCTCGCCATGTACTTGAACGATATCTATACGGTCCCCGTGAACCTGGCCGGCCTTCCCGGGATCTCGGTGCCGAGCGGATTCACGGAAGGAGGGCTGCCCATCGGGATGCAGCTCGTCGGACGGCCTTTCGAAGAGGGCACGTTGCTCCGCCTGGCCCGCGCCGCCGAGCGCGCGCTGGCCCTGCCCCAGCGCCTGCCGCCTCTGTTGGAGCGCGCATGAGCCTCCACGACTGGGAGCCCGTGATCGGGTTGGAAGTGCACGCGCAGCTGCTCACCCGGAGCAAGATCTTCTGCTCGTGCTCGACGGCCTTCGGCGCGCCGCCGAACACCCAGGTGTGCCCGGTGTGCCTCGGCTTGCCGGGCGCGCTGCCCGCGCTCAACCGCGGCGCGGTGGAGATGGCGATCAAGGCGGGCAAGGCGTTCGGTTGCGCCATCGCCGAGCGCAGCGTCTGGGCACGGAAGAACTATTTCTACCCGGATCTCCCCAAGGGCTACCAGATCTCCCAGTACGAGCTGCCCATCTGCAAGGGTGGCGCCGTCCCGGTGCCGCAGCCCGACGGGAGCGTGCGCAAGGTGGCGCTGACCCGCATCCACCTCGAAGAGGACGCGGGAAAGAACGTGCACGGCGCCGCCGGATCGCAAGTCGACCTGAACCGCAGCGGCGTGCCGCTCATCGAGATCGTCGGCGAGCCGGATCTGCGCAGCGCGGAGGAGGCGAGCGAGTACTTGAAGGCCCTGCGGCTCTCGCTCATGTACCTGGGGATCAACGACGGCAACCTCGAGGAAGGCTCGTTCCGCTGCGACGCGAACGTGAGCGTGCGCCGCAAGGGCACGCAGAAGTTCGGCACGCGGGTCGAGCTGAAGAACATCAACTCCTTCCGTTTCGTCCGCCAGGCGATCGATCACGAGATCGAACGGCAGGTCGCGGCCTGCGAGCGCGGAGAGAAGGTCGTCCAGGAGACGCGGCTGTTCGACAACGAGAAGGGCGAGACGCGGCCCATGCGCGCCAAGGAGGAGGCGAACGACTACCGATACTTCCCGGAACCGGATCTGCCGCCCCTGGTCGTCTCGCGCGAGTGGGCCTCGAAGGTCCAGGTTCCGAAGCTCCCGCACGAGCGGCAGGCGGAGCTTTTGGCCGCGGGTGTCCCCGCCGCCGATGCGCGGACGCTCACCGCGGACGCGAGGCTCGTCGAGCTGCATGCACGCATCGTCGAGGCGGCCGGGCCCGATACCGCCAGGCGCGCCGCGAACGTCGTCACCGGCGAGGTTGCGAGGCTCGTCAACGAAGGCGCGCTCGACCTGTCCTCTCCGAGCTTCCAGCCGGCGCAGATCGCGGAGGTGTTCCGGCTGCAGGACGCGGGCACGCTCTCCTCGACCGCGGCGAGGGACGTGCTCGCCGAGCTGCTCCGCAGCGGAAAGGCGCCCGCGCAGATCGTCCAGGACAAGGGCCTTTCGCAAGTGTCGGACGAGTCCTCTCTGGAAGGCGTGGTCGACGCCGTCATCGCGCGCAGCTCCGCGGAGGTCGAGAAGTACAAGTCGGGCAAGAAGAACCTGCTCGGGTTCTTCGTCGGGCAGGCGATGAAGGACTTGAAGGGCAAGGGCAACCCGGGCGTGCTGAACGCGCTCTTCAAGAAGCGCCTCGACTGACCGGTGACCACGCTCTTCTCGGTGTGTATCGTGATCTCGCTGGCGCTCGACGCCGCCGTCGTCTTCTCGCCCGAGCGCATCCGGCGCCGACTCTCCGTGGTGCTGATCGGCGTGCTGCTCCTCACCTGGGTGTTCCTCGCCATCGCGCTCCTGCAGATTGCCTCGCGCACCGAGAGCCCGCTCATTCCCGCCGCCGGAGTGCGCCGCCCCGACCTGGTGCGATCGGCGGGGCACGAAGTGCTTGTCGTGCTCGCGTCGCTGGGCGGGCCGGCCCTGCTCGCGACCTTCATCGGCGGCCTGGCCGTGCGGACCTCGCGCCGGAAGCGACCCCGCCCAGGTCACATGGAGCGCTTGAAGTGATCGCGCGAGTCGCCGAGCCGGGAGCGCAGCTCGACGCGGTCCGCGCGCTCTTCCTCGAGTACGCGCAGACGCTGGGGTTCTCTCTCTGCTTCCAGGGATTCGACGATGAGCTGCGGGCTTTGCCGGGAATGTACGCTCCGCCTCGCGGCCGCCTCCTGCTCGCGACCGAGGGCGACGCGCCGGCCGGCTGCGTCGGTTTGCACGAGTGGGGTGCGGGCATCGCCGAGATGAAGCGCCTTTACGTCCGGCCGGCCTTCCGTGGCCGCGGCTTGGGTCGCATCCTCACCGATGCGGCGCTCGCCGACGCCCGCGCGCTGGGGTACCGCTCCATCCGCCTCGACACGATCCCGTCCCTCATGCAGCCCGCCATCGCGCTGTACCGCGAGCTCGGCTTCGGCGAGATCCCTCCCTACCGCGACAACCCCATCCCCGGCGCCCTCTACCTCGAATTGCATCTGTAGATCCAAACCGATTGCACCACGGAGCACACGGAGATCACGGAGATCTTGGATTTTCAAAAGCCAACTCCGTGTGCTCCGTGGTGAATTTGTTTTGCCAAGCGGCTAGAACGGCGAGATGGGGTTCAGGACGTTGGAATGGCGGGATGGCGCCCTGTGGCTGCTCGATCAGCGGAAGCTGCCCGGGCACGTGGAGGAGGTGCGCGTCCGCAGCGCCTCGGAGATGGCGCGGGCCATTCGCGAGATGGTCGTCCGAGTCGCGCCGGCCATCGGGTGCGCCGCGGCCTACGGAGTAGCGCTGGCGGCGCGCGAGGCGGCCCAGGCAGCCGACCCAGAGCGCGCGTTCTCCAACGCCGTCGAGGAGCTGCGCGCCGCGCGCCCCACCGCCGTGACCCTGCGCTGGGCGCTCGAGTGCCTCGCTCGGAAACGCTCCGCGCTGCTTGACGCGGGAAGCTCCCACGCCGCGGTCGCCGACGCGCTCCTCGACGAAGCCCACCAGGTCGCTGCCGAGGATCTCGCCGCCTGCCGCGCGATCGGGAAGAACGGCGCGACCCTCGTCCCCGACGGCAGCGGCATCCTCACCCATTGCAACGCGGGAGGCCTCGCCACCTCCGGCTACGGCACCGCGCTCGGCGTGGTGCGGGCGGCGCTCGAGTCGGGAAAGAAGTGCGTCGTGTACGCCGACGAGACGCGTCCGTGGCTCCAAGGAGCGCGTCTCACCGCCTGGGAGCTCCTCCAGGACGGCATTCCCGTCACGCTGCTGCCGGACGTCGCGGCCGCCTCGCTCCTCGCCTCCGGCAAGGTCGGCTGCGTGGTGGTGGGCGCCGACCGCATCGCGCGGAACGGCGACACCGCCAACAAGGTCGGCACGTACCCCTTGGCGCTCGCCGCGAACGCCGCGGGCGTACCGTTCTTCGTCGCGGCGCCGATCAGCACCGTCGATCTGCGCGCCGCCTCCGGACGGGAGATCCCCATCGAGGAGCGCGGCGCGGACGAGGTGACGCACATGGCGGGGTCGCGCGTCGCCGCGGAAGGCGCCTCGGTCTTCAACCCGGCCTTCGACGTCACCCCCGCCCGGCTGATCACCGCCATCGTGACCGAGCGAGGCGTCGCTCGCCCGCCGTACGAGCAGGCGCTGCGGGAGCTTTCCTTGACAGATCGCGCCAACGCGGGCTAGATCCCGCGCTCTTTTCCGCGCCGGGCGGCGGGAGTTCCCTGCCAGCCCGGCTGGTCGACGAGCCGGAAAAGCCAAGGAGCGGTTCGATGTACGCAGTGATCCGCACGGGCGGCAAGCAGTACCGCGTCAAGCAGGGCGACTTGCTCAAGGTGGAGAAGCTGGAGCAGCCGGTGGGCGCGACGGTGGCGCTCGAGGTGCTGGCGGTCGGCGAGGGCGAGGGCATCCAGATCGGGACGCCGACCGTGGGCGGCGCGAAGGTGGAGGCCGAGGTCGTCTCGCACGGCAAGCACCGCAAGCTCTGGCACTTCCGCACCCAGGAAGAAGGCTGGGACCGCATCCGCGGCCACCGGCAGCCCTACACCGAGCTGAAGATCACGGGGATCTCGGGCATCTCCACACTGAGATAGGCGAAGACATGGCACACAAGAAGGGTCAGGGTTCTTCCCGCAACGGCCGCGACTCGCCGGGGCAGCACCGCGGGATCAAGGTATACGGCGGCGAGCGCGTCGTCCCCGGCAACATCCTCGTCCGGCAGGTGGGCACCCGCGTGCATCCGGGCCGCGGCGTAGGGATGGGCCGCGACTTCACCATCTATGCGGTGGTCGAGGGCGAGGTGAAGTACCAGAAGAAGGCTGACGATCGCACCTACGTGCACGTGTTGCCCGGGAAGGCGCGCGCCGAAGCGTGACCTTGTAGTCGGTTCGCCGCGAAAGCGCAGCGGCCCGATGGGCCGGCGCCGGTTTGACCATGCAGTTCATCGACGAAGCCGAGATCCTCGTCAAAGCCGGCGACGGCGGGCCGGGCGCCGTCGCGTTCCGGCGCGAGAAGTACGCTCCTCGAGGCGGCCCGTCGGGCGGCGACGGCGGAAACGGCGGCGACATCGTCCTCGAGACCGACGAGCGCCTCACCACGCTGCTCGATTTCCGCTTCAAGCGCGAGTACCGGGCGCGCAGCGGCGAGCCGGGTCGGGGACGCGACCAGAACGGACACGCCGCCGCGGAGCTGCTCCTCAAGGTCCCTCCGGGGACGGTGGTCAAGGACGCGGCCACCGGCGAGGTGCTCGCCGACCTGCGCGAGAATGCCCGCCGCTGGGTCCTCGCCAAGGGCGGCCGGGGCGGCCTGGGGAACATGAACTTCGCCACCTCGACGCTGCAGGCGCCGCGCTTCGCGCAGCCGGGCACCGAGGGCGAGGAGAAGCGCGTCAAGCTCGAGCTGCGCCTGCTCGCCGACGTCGGTCTGGTGGGCTTCCCCAACGCTGGCAAGTCGACGCTCGTATCGCGCCTCTCTCGCGCGCGGCCGAAGATCGCGGACTACCCGTTCACCACGCTCCAACCGCACCTCGGGGTGGTGCAGTACAAGGACGCTCGCAGCTTCGTGCTCAGCGATCTTCCGGGCCTGATCGAAGGCGCCCACGCGGGGGCCGGGCTCGGACATCGGTTCCTCAAACACATGCAGCGTTGCCGCGTCATCGTGCACCTCGTCGATGCCGCCGCGCCCGGGCGCGACCTCGTCGCCGACTTCGACGCCATCAACCGCGAGCTGGAGCTGTTCGACCCCGCGCTGCGGCGGAAGGCGCAGGTAGTCGCGGCGAACAAGATCGACGTTCCCGAGGCGCGCGCGCGGGCGCAGGAGCTCGCGAAGGTCCTGAAGCGCCGCAAGATCCCCGTCCATCTCGTCTCCGGCGCGACCGGCGAGGGACTCCCGGAGCTGCTCGATGCGACGGTTCGCGCGCTCGATGCCGCCGGCGTGCCCCAGCCCTTCGAGCGGGATCTCCAACCCGCGCTGGCAGCGGGCGCGCTGCCAGTCACGGAGGAAGACGAGCGCGAGATCGATCGGAAGGAAAAGGTCGAACGCGCTCCAGCGGGAGGGCGCCGCGCGCGGGAACGCGCCAAGCGCGAACGGCGCAAATGACTCCCCGCCGTCCGGTGCGCGCCTGGATCGGCAAGCCGCACCTCGATCCCGACGAGCTGGCGGGTCCATCCGGGCTGACGGAAGAAGTGCTCCGCGGGGACGCCGATCTCGCGGGGCCAGAGCCCGACGGCGACGACGCCTTCTGGGAGTCGCTGCTCACGCCGCAGCGGCTCGGGCGGATCGACGCGGTCGTCGCCGCGCGCCTGCGCAGCGTGACCGTCGTGCTCGACCGGCTCCTCGACGCGCACAACGTCGCCGCCGTGCTGCGCAGCGCGGAGGGTCTGGGGCTCTCGCGGGTGCACGTCGTTCCGCACGACGCGCGCGACGACGCCGCGCACCGGCGCGTGACGCAGGACGCGCACAAATGGCTCGACGTCGAGATGCACGCCTCGGGAGCGGAGGCGGCGCGGGCCCTCGCGGGCCAGGGGTTTGCCGTGTACGCCGGTCATCTCGACCCGACGGCGCGCCCGTACACCGGCATCGCCGCGGACCGGCCCGTCGCTCTGCTCTTCGGGAACGAGCACGAGGGCCCCTCCGCCGAGACGCTCTCCGCCTGCGCCGGCGCCTTCCGCATCCCCATGGCGGGCTTCACCCAGAGCTTCAACGTGTCTGTGGCAGCGGGCATCGCTCTGTCTCAGATCTGCGCCGCGCGCCGGGCGTTCCTGCGGGTGCCGGGCGATCTCCCGCCGGAGGAACGGCGCGCGCTGCGCTCGCGCTTCCTGCGCCTGGCCGCGAAGCTGGCCCGCCGCGTGAAGCGGTGAACAGGGGCGGGCGGACCGCCGTCGAACGCGGTAAAGAGGAGCCCGGATGCCCGCCCTGATCGCCGCCCTGCTCGTCGCCACCCAGTCGCAAGCGCCCGCCGCGAAAGATCCGGCGACCGCCATCGCCACGCGCGTGCAGCGGCACTACGAGCGCATCCAGGACTTCAGCGCCAGCTTCGCGCAGACCTCCACCTACCCGACGTTCGGCAACGTGAAGAATGCCAGCGGGAAGGTGTTCCTCAAGAAGCCGGTTCTTCTCCGCTGGCAGTACGACGACGGCCGCCTCATCGTCATCGACGGCAAGGAGCTGTGGAACTGGAACCCCGAGGACAAGGAGGCGCAGGTGAAGCGCGGCTTCGGCGCCGATCAGGTGCCTTCCGAGTTCGCCTTCGTCTTCGGGAAGGGCAAGCTGCTCGATCGCTTCGCCGTCCGGTCCATCCCTCCTCCCGAAGGCTTGCCGGCCGGAGACGCGATCGAGCTGGTGCCGCGCAAGCCCAGCGCGGACGTGCAGAAGCTGATCTTCGTCGTCGACAAGCGCGGGCAGGTGCTGGCGAGCGTGCTCACCAACGGGCAGGGCGACGTGAACCAGCTCGTCTTCACCGGCGTCAAGGTGGGCTCCGGCCTCTCCGATTCGTTGTTCCGATTCGATCCACCGAAAGACGCCCACGTGCAGGTGCTGCAATGAGACGCTTCCTCGTCGTCGCCGCGCTGCTCGCCGCCTGCGGGGGACCTTCCCGCACCGTCATCGTCAACGGACGCGAGGTGAGCTACGACGACGCGGCGAACGACGTCCTCGGCCGGGGGAAGCGCGCTCTCGCCGCCGGGCGGACCGACGATGCCCTGAAGGCGTTTCGCGAGGTGATCGACCGCTTCGGCCAGAGCGCCGCGGCGGACGAGGCGCGCTTCCTCGAAGGCCAGGCGCTCGCGCGCGCAGGCAGGCTGCAGGACGCTCAGGGCAAGCTGACCGACCTGCTCGAGAAGCACCCGAACACCTCGTTCAAGAAGGAAGCCGCGCTCGAGCTGTCCGCCGTGCAGACGAAGCTCGGCAACACGCAGGAGGCGGCCGAGGCGATGCGCACCGCCGTCTCGCAGATGTCCGACGCGGAGAAGCAGCAGGCGGCGCGCAGCATCGCCGAGGCCTTCGCCAGGACGGGCGAGCCGGGGGAGGCCGTACGCTTCGCGGCGCGCGCCGTCGAGGCGGCGCAGACGGCGGAGGAGCGCGCGGCGCGCCTCGCCGATTACGAGAAGGCGCTGCACGCCGCCCCCGGGCCGGCGGTCGCTCAGCTCGTCGGCGATCTCGACCGCCGCAGCGCCGCATGGCCGCCGGCGGCGCTCAAGCTGGCGCGGCTCCAGCTGCACGCCGGAGATCGCGCTCATGCGGACGAGCTGGCCCGCCAGATCCTCTCCGAGGTGAACACGGGGCCCGTAGCCCAGGGCGCCCAGGGGATCCAGCTTGCGCTGTCGTCGGCAGGGAACGTGAAACCCAACCTGATCGGCATCGTCCTGCCGCTCACCGGCGAGTACAAGGCGCTCTCCGACCTGATGCTCAACGCGATCGCGCTGGCGGTCGATCTGCAGAACCGCGGCGGCGTGCAGGTCTCGATCAAGGACTCGAAGGGCGAGCCGGACGCGGCCGCGCAGGCGATCGAGGACCTGGTGCGCGAAGGCGCCATCGCCATCCTCGGCCCCATCGCTCTCGCCGAGGGGCAGGCCGCCGCGGTGCGCGCGCAGCAGCTCGGAGTGCCCATCCTGTCGCTCTCGCGCGCCGAGGGCCTCACCCAGATCGGCGAGTACGTCTTCCGCGACATGCCGACGAACAGCGCCCAGGCCCGCGCCATCGCGCAGTACGCGCAGAAGAAGCTGGGCGCGCGCAGCTTCGGGATCCTCCAGCCCGACTCCAGCTACGGCGAGGAGGTGACGCGGTACTTCTGGGACGCGCTCGACGCGGGCGGCTCGCTGGTGACCGCGTACGACCACTACCCGCAGCGCACCACCACCTTCAAGCCGTTCGTGCAACGCCTGGTGGGCCGGACCCAGGAGGACCTCGACGGGCGCAAGGAGTTCAGCGACGAGGCGGAGAAGATCAAGCAGCAGATCACGAACCCGTACCAGCAGCGTCGCGCGCTCCAGGCCCTGCGCAACCAGAGCGCTCCCGTCGTCGACTTCGACGCGCTCTTCATCCCCGACAGCGCGCGCACCGTCCGCCTGGTCGCGCCGGCCATCGCCGCCGAGGACGTGATCACCTCCGGCTGCGATCAGCGCGAGCTGGAGGTCGTGCGCAAGACCACCCGCAACGAGAAGAACCTGCGCCCGGTGCAGCTGCTCGGCACGAACCTGTGGAACAATCCCGACCTGGTGGACGAGCGCATCGGCGCCGCCAAGTACGTGCAGTGCTCGATCTTCGCCGACAGCTTCTTCGCCCAGAGCCAGCGGCGCGCCACCCGCAAATTCGTCGAGGACTACGACGCCGCCTATCGTCGCGCCCCGGGGTTCCTCGAGGCGCACGCCTACGATGGCGCCGCGATCTTGAGGAAGATCGTCGAGGAGCGCCGGCCGCAATCCCGTGACGAGATGCGCAACGCGCTCTCGGGGATGGGGCGGCCGTTCGACGGCGCGACCGGCGACACGGTGTTCGGCCGCGATCGCGAGGCGCAGAAGCCGTTGTTCTGGCTGTGGATCAACCGCGGGACGATCCAGGAGTTCGATCCCGAGGGGCCACCGCCGGTTCCGCCGGCGCCCGATACGCGGACGGGCGCGCGCTGACGTGCTCTGTCTGACACTGCGGCGCGAGGCCGCCCGATCCGTTGACCGTGATCTGTTGGGCGGTCAAGGGGGGAGCGAGCTGCCCCCTTGTAGAGGCGCCGAAGGCGTCGAATCGAAGAGGGTGACGCTCAGGAGCAAGGGTCATCTCAAGGACATGAGTGCCAAGTCGGTCATGGTGTTCCCGTTCACCGTTCCCATGGACGGAGGAGGGCAGATGCGCGACGCCGCTCAAGGCGTCTACGCGCGCTCTCTCGCCCGCACGCTCGCCGAGCGCCTCTCGGTCGCCCCGGGCGTCTCGGCGACAGCGGCGACGCTCACCGCGGACGGCCTCGACGGCCGGGCGAAGGACCACGGCTGGGTGGTCGCGAGCCATCCGTGGACCCTGGAGGAAGCCTGCGCGGTGGGTCTGCCGGAAGGCACCGAGTACCTCCTCCATGGCGCGGCGGAGCTGACCGACCGGGTGCGGCTGCGGCTGATCCTCGTCGACCAGAAGCAGAGGCGGACGGCGCTCGACCACGTCGTCCTGCGCCCGCGCTCGGAGCTGTTCTTCGCCCTGGAGGAAGCGGCCGGCGCCGTCGCGCAGGCGCTCGGGCTCGAGCTACCCGCCGTGCAGTGGCCCACGACCGATGTGGAGGCGTACGCCGCCTACCTCCGCGGCCGCGACCTGTCCGCCGCGCATGAGGTGGGCGTTCGCGTCATCGACCCCGGCAAGAGCTTCGATCCCTACCTGGAGGCCGCTGAGCGCGATCCGGCATTCGCCGATGCCCAGGACCGCCTCCTCTCGCTCGCGCTCGACTTCGCCCTCGGCGGCGCGGGGCCCGTCGCGGCCGCCCGCGCGGGATGCGAGAAGCTGTTGCAGCTCGATCCCGCGGCCGTGAAGGCGCATGCCGCGCTGGCCGAGATGGACCTCGCGGCGGGGCACCCGGACGCGGCCCTCGATCGGCTGCTGACGGCGGTGCGCCTCCGCCCCGACTGGTGGCCCGCCTTCGAGCGCCTGGGGACCGCGCTCGTGCGCCTCGAGCGTCACGCCGAGGCGATCCCGTGGTTCGAGAAGGCGCTCGCCGAGAAGCCGGAGGATGCGGATGCGTTGACCGGGCTGGGGGTGGCGCTCGCCGAGACGGGGCGCCTGGCCGAAGCCGTCGAAGTCTGGGGGCGGGCGCTCTTGTCGGGCGAGGGCGGCGCGTACTTGCACGAGAACCTCGCCCGCGCGCTGCACAAGCTGGGCAGGCGCGCGGAATCGCGGCGTCACCGGACAATCGCGCGAAGACTCCTGGGCCGCGGGGGCGTCTTCGGTTACCTTCAGGACGCATGGGAACGGCTGACCGGAGCTGCGGGTGAGTGAAGCTCCGCTGGATCTGCCGCGACCTCTTCCCGGCACGCTGGGCAGCCTGCGCCCGCCGCTGTTGAATCTCCTGCTCTTCGCCCTCACCGCGGCGTCCGCCTTCGTGACGGGCACCCTCTGGACCGACACGCAGCTTCCGCCGCCCACGCAGACCGAGGCCATCCACCACGGCCTCGCCTTCTCCGCCGCGCTCCTCGCCATCCTGCTGGCGCACGAGATGGGCCACTTCGTTCTCGCTCGACGCCACGGGGTCGATGCGACGTGGCCGTTCTTCATCCCCGCTCCGGTGCTGTCGCTCATCGGGACGCTCGGCGCGGTCATCCGGTTGCGCAGCGCGCCGCGGACGCGCCGGGCGCTGGTGGACATCGGAGCGGCGGGCCCCATCGCCGGTTTCCTGGTCACCATTCCCGTGCTGGTCATCGGGTTGCGCCTGTCGACCATCGTGCCGCAAGAAGGGCCCTTCCAGCACTGGACGCTGTGGGATTCGCTCCTGACCTGGATGCGCGAGGGCCACTTCTTGCGCCTGCGCGAAGGCCTCGAGCTGGGCAGCCCGCTTGGCATGACGCTGATCGAGAAGCTCGTGCTGCACGTTCCGGCGGGACACTCGGTCGCCCTGCATCCCGTGGCCGTCGCTGGCTGGTTCGGGCTGCTGCTCACCGCGCTCAACCTGCTTCCCCTGGGGCAACTGGACGGCGGGCATTGCCTGTTCGCCGCGTCCCCCCGCTTGCACCGCTGGGCGTCGGCGCCGCTCTCCGCGCTGCTGCTCGCGCTCGGCGTCTTCACGCCGTTCGTCGGCTGGGCGGTCTGGGGTCTCATCACCGGGATGTTCCTCAACCAGCACCCGCCCGTCGCCGACTCCGAGCCGCGCCTGTCGACGGGGCGTCGCGCCGTTCTGGCGGTCAGCCTGGCGATTTTCATCCTCTCCTTCGCGCCCGTGCCGCTGGCCCCACTCGCGGGGTAGAACGCCAGGCGTGCCGTCGCTTCCGGATCTGCTCCAGGACGAGCTCCGGCGCGCGCTGCCGACCTTCGAGCCCCGGCCCTCGCAGCTCGCCATGGCGGCGAACGTCGAGCGCGCGCTCTCGCAAGGCCACGCGCTTGTGGTCGAGGCGGGCACCGGAACGGGGAAGACCCTCGCGTACCTTCTGCCCGCTGCGCGCAGCGGCCTC
>JBJMQJ010000238.1:0-10349 GCA_045802765.1 Myxococcales bacterium | reverse complement strand
GGCGTGGGCGGCCGCTTCACCAGCACGCGCGGGAAGGCCGGGACCCGGTCGAGGCGTCGCCGGCGGTGCTGGAGCTGCATCGCCGCTTTGAGCGTCGACATCCGCTTGCGCAGGGTGCTCGGTCCCCACGACCGGAGCGCGCCCCCGTGCGCGCTCTTCGGAGGATGGCGGCGCGCGGTGGCGAGGTGGTCGAGCACGCGCTCGTCCATGTCCTCGAGCGGCGTCTCGGCGCCGAAGTTGTGGCACCACCAGTTGGCGTGCGCTGCCTGCATTTGGAGCGTGGCAGGAGCTCGCACGTCGTCGGCGACTCGCTGGCGCGTCACCTCGAGCAGCTCGTCGAACGACTCGGCGAGGCTGATCGGCACTTCGGGCTGAGGTAAATTCTTCATGCCTCCGGCCTGTTCACGCAGGTTGGGGGAAGTGACGGCCCGGGGGTTGGGAGACCTCCTGGCCGTCGCGCTGACTAAAGCACGGATCTCGTTTCCGGGGAAAGACGGACGGGGCGCCTACACCCTTCACTCCCCCCAGCATCGCACCCCCCGCGCCGGCGCGCGCGCCAGGCCGTCGCGCTGGCCCGCCCTGGGGGCTTTGCCGGCTAGGTCCGGGGTTCGGTGGGTCCGCCGGCCCGGCCCTTCCTGGGGCCTCCTATTGCGTCCGCGGTTCTACGCCGGTGTGGGTGGGGCCTCGCAACCCGGCGTCCCCTTGCCCAGGCAGCTGCCCCCCCCGCCCCAGGCGCCCCAGCTGGTCATGGTCCGGCTCCGGCCCTGGTGCGGCCTGCTGCTGCCCAGCCAGAGCAACAGCAGCACCACCAGGACGATCGCCGTCGTGCGGCTCATGGGTTGCCCACGGTCAGTCCCGCGGTGGCGCTGCTCTTCGCCAAGCCACGCGAGAGCGCGTAGGCAACCGAGACCACGGCGGGCACGATCGCGCGTGCCCAGCTCGGCGCCGCCGGCTCGAGCGCGCCCCAGATCCCCGCGGCGAGGCTCACCCAAAACTCGGTGGTCTTGATCCCTGGCTTCATGTGTCCTCCTCAGGGACCGGGACGGCCCCGGTCCTGGTGCGCCGGCGTCGGTCCGCATCGACCTTTTCCACGCCCTCCTGCCAGCGCTCGAGCGCGCCGATGCGCCGGCCCTGGTCCTCGTTCGATCGAGTCTCCTGGTCCCGGTGCTCGCGGATCTTCTCCTCGAGCGCGACGACCCGCGCGCGGAGAGATCCGAAGCTGACGGCGACGAACGCGAGCGATCCACCGAGCGACACCACAAGAGAGAGCCATTCGGCGGTGGACAGCATGTCGGCCCTTCATGGCGCCGGGGCGAGCAACGGCTTGCCCGTCGGATCGACCAGCGTTCCCACGGGCGCCCGCATCGTCTCGACCTGGAACAGGTGCACGGGCGAGAGGCTCGCGCGATCGAAGTCGGCGATCGGCACCGTGAATCGCAGCGAGCGGCCCGCGCGCGTCCGGCCGGTCACCTCGCACATCGTCGGCGGCACCCCCGTGCGCGCGTCCGCGATGTTCTGCTTTCTGGTGATAAGGCACTCCTGCTGCGACCACGGATCGCGCAGGACCGGGAAAGCTATGCGCCAGGGATCAGCCATCGTCAGAGGCTCAGCAGGTACGTTTGGAGCTCGGCGGACGCGGCGTCGTCCAGGTCGGGCATGTTGAGGAGCGCTTGCGCCCCCATGTCGTCGTCCGGGAGTCCGGCCAGCTGGGCCGCGCCAAGCTCTTCGTCGAACGGGGTCGCGCGATAGGGAGTGAATGGGTCGGCAGCCAGCGCGTTGATCTCGCCCTGGGTGAGGAGTCGATCCCACACGTAGCCCACGCCGACTTGCCCGGCGTAGTTGGGTTGCGAGGCTGCGGCCGTGCCCAGGCCCAGGAACTTGATGGGCGTGGCGGACGGGTTCCCGATCGCCGTCGCCGCGAACGCCGGCGAGCCCTCGAGTACGCCATTGATGTAGATGCGCAGCTGCGTCGGCGTGGCGAGCACGATCAGCAGGTCGGCGCGGGTGACGTCCTGGAGAGTGAGCGCGCCGACGGATCTCTCTGTCACCCCGTCGGAGAAAGCGAAACGCCAGCTCGGGCCCGCCTTCCCGCTGAAGTGCCAACCCGCCTCCGTGGCGCCGTACGGCTGATTTCGCCGCTTGAAGATCGGGATCGTCGCATCGGTGCTCAAGGTGTCGGGTCGCACCAGCACCGCGGCCGACATGTTCGCGGTGAGATCCCATCGGGTCTCGGCCGCAGTGACCAGGAACTCCGGAGCGGAGACAAAGCTGCCGTCTCCATTGTCGAGTGAGCGCCCGCCCCAGCCAAGCCCGCCTTCCCAGGGAGTGTGGTTGTTGACCGCCGCATTCCAGACGCCGCGGATGTTGCGGACGTCCTCGACCTCGCCGATCGGCGACGCACCCTGTCCCCGGCCGTTGGTCCAGCCGGGAGCGCTCGCGAAGATGAGGCCGGAGCACAGGCCGTGCGCTCGATTGAGCGCCGGCCTGATCGGCTTCGGTCTCCACTGGTGCGACATCGGGCTTTACTGGACCTGCGCCACGCCCAGCGCGTACTTGCAGGTGTTCGAGGCGGCGTTGAGCGCCTGGCCGGTGGAGTTGCGGATCGCGACGCCGAACTCCGTGCCCAGCAGGCCGAGCGGAGCCGTGTCGAAGATGTCCTGATAGAACGTGTTCCCACCGCCGTTGTCGTTGGCCAAGCTCCCGAGGAGAGGGGCGTTGTGGTAGGTGAACCCGGCATCGCTCGCGCCGGCGCCGTCGGTTCGGTTGGTGGCGTCCCCACGCAGGAGAAAGCATTCGTAGATCGTGCCCGCCACGGGCGCGGTGCCGCTTTGGATGCGGGGGAAGATCAGAGCGCGCGGGCGGTTGGTGCCGTTGGTGACGAGCGTGGACTGCCGCGCCGCCGCCGCCGCCAGAGCGTTGAGCGTGATGGTGAAGCTGGCCCACGCATCAACCGGCCACCGAATTTCACGAGGCATTGGAGTTTCCTTTCGTTCAGGTGTGCGAAGGCGCTATCCGCCCATCATCCGAGCGGCGGACACGTCGACCGCCGTGATCGCGTTGGGCGCGTAGGGGAGCGCTCCCCAGACTTCGCCGAGACGCGCGCTGATCCGAGCGGCGATCTCCCAGTCGTCCGCGGCGCCGTCGAGCGCGTCGGGCTTGCCCGCGATGTAGCGGCCGACCAGCTCGCCGGCGATCGTCTGCAGGTGGGCCAGCAGCTCCTCGCGAGTCATCTGCTCCGGCGGCGTCTTGCCCGCGGGCCTGGGCAGGCCCAGCCGCTCCAGATCGGCGCACACGGCGGCGAACGCCGCCGCCGCTCCCTTGGCGTCTTCCTTGGGCAGGTTCTCGAAGTCGGACTTGATGGCTCCCATGCCTGTCTCCTCTTTCGTCAGGTGTACGGACCAGCGAGCGCGTTGATCAGCCACATCCCCTTGAGGCTCGAGTACTGCGCGCCCAACAGGATCACGTCGTCATTCCCCATCGCGGCGAGCACGGAATCGAAGTCGGACTGAAAGGGTCCGATCCCGGTGACGGGCCACAGAAACCCGCCAGCGCCGGCGGTCCAGGTGATGGTGTCTCCTGCGGTGCCACGCGACGTGATCTCGAATGTGATCTTGCGGCCAGAGAAGATGCCGACGGTGGGCGTCTTCGGCACCGGCACCACCAGCGCCGCCGTGAGCTTCGGGACGCGAAAGGCGTTGGAGTTGTCGGTGTCGATGTCGTTGGTGACGAAGGGGCTGGGGAGCACGGTGGTCTTCGCGTTGTCGAGATAGAGCGTGCTCCCGACGAGCGTCTTCATCGGGCTCTTGACGTTCGCTGCGGTCAGCGAGTTCTCGTCGGTGTCCGGGTTCGTGCCCGGACGGGCGAACGGCTCGAGACGTCCGGGCTCGCGCATCAGGCGCCCTCGAAGCGGGGGGGCTCGAGCGGGTTCACCACCTCGGCGGACGGATCGGCGCCGCCGTCCATCGGGAGCGAGTCGACGAAGCCAGGATCCCAGGTGTCAGCACCGCTGGTGTCGCCGACGTTGGGCGGCCGCGTGGCGGTGGGGATGCGGATCTTGATCTCGTCCTGGGGAACCGTCACCGTCGCGGTCACGCGGCGGCCGAAGATCCACCAGAGGAGAATGGCCGCGACGATTACGTACGCGGTGACGCTCTTCCCGCTCATGCTGCCCTCCAAAGAGTGAGCCGGCGCGGATCGATTCCGGCGGGCACGATCGGCTCAGCGCCCTGGGCGTACAGGCCGCCGGGCGCCGCCCAGCTGCGCATGATGAAATCCGCGTCCTTGCCCAAGTACTTCCGGAAACGCGCATCGCCGGCGGCCGCTTTCTCGGCGAGATCGTCCTGGGCCATCGGCGAGAAAAAGTGCGTGGCTCCGCCGGTCGGGTCCGGGACGGTCCCGTAGATCACCGCCTGGGCGGCGTCCACGTGGCGCTGGTGCGGATCGTGCGCGGTGCTGGCGTACTTGGTGCCGGCGCTCGCCTTTTGCTCCCCGAAGTACCCATCACCCGCACTGCCTGCACCGTTGGTCAGCAGCTCGAGCACGCTCTCGCGCTGCTCGGCGGCCATGTTGCGAACCGCCCAGCCCACGCAGAACAGATACAGATCGGCGTCGCGCGCGTGCTCGCTCGCCATGCAGCGGGCGAGCGCGTACACGTTGACGTCGAGGCCCGCGTCGGCGGCCAGCTCGGCCGGGTCGGCGTCGACCAGGCCGTCATCGCCGATGGTGGTGATGGGGCCGACGATCGGTCCGTTGGTGACGGCAGAGATCACGGTGTCAGCCGCCCCGCCGGTCAGCACCAGGACCAGCAGCAAGACGAGGATCATCATCTGCCATCGCTTCATGGCTCACGATGCCGGGTTGATCTGGGGAACGTCGCCCTCGAGCCGCACGGTCACTCGCTCGGCGAGCTCGTCGAAGAACTGGCACGCGGCCGCATCGGCCGGCTCGATCACCACCACCAGGCGCCACTCGCCCTTGAGGCTCGTGAAGGCGATCGCCGCCTGGATCTCGTACTCCGCGAGAGAGCTGCAGCCCTCCCAGCCGTCGGGGAGCTGGATACTGCCGTTGTTGTTGATGGCCGTCTCGGACGCGCGCGCCCGCTTGCCGTTGGCGTCGCAGATCCATCCGTAGATCGAGAACGTCTGTCCGGCGTAGGCCGCTGCGGCCGGCGGGGTCACCTCGGGGAAAAAGGTCACGTAGATCCCCAGGCGCAGCATCGAGTGACCGCCGGTGACCCAGCCGGTGACGGTCTGGCTCTGCACTCCGCCGCCGGCAAAGTTGCCGATGTCGCGCCCGATCACCGTCGACTTCACCTCGCGAAACTTCGCTTCGCGGGTCCGGACCGCGCTGCCCGGCATTACTCGGCCCTCCGCACGAGCATGAGGACGATGGCCACCACCAGCGCGAGTCCCCACGGGAAGGACGGCGCGGCCGCGGCCGGGTCCGACGGCGACGACGCGCGGTCCGGCTGCACGGGTGCCTGCGGCTCGCGATCGGTGCTCAGCGTCTCGGCCCCGGTGGGCGCCAGGGGATCGGTCGTGGGGCCGCTGCCACCACCACCGCCATTCCAGTGGTAGGAGTCGCTCGGGTGGTAGGGGGGCGAGCTTCCGCCGCATCCGCAGCTCACGATCGGACCTTTCCCGCGACGGTGGCGATCGAGAGGATCACCACCAGCACGATCACGACGGTCAGAAGGGTCTCCAGCCCCTTACCCACGCCCTCGGCCGCCTTCTTCGCGCTGTCGACCATCCCATTGAGGACGTCGGCTCGAGCACGCGCGGTGTCGGCCGCCGACTCGAGCAGATCACCGTTGGTCTGGGTGAAGCCGTAGGCGCGCTCGATCGCCTCGCGCTGGCGCGGCCACTGAGAGGCATCCGCTGCGCCGTCGCTCGGCAGCCCCTCCGCGATCCGGATCTCGCTCTGCAGTTGCGAGCGGACGATGCCCTGTATCTCCGCCTCCTGGTCGTTGACCGCCTGGGTCTGCGTGGCGTAGTCGTACGCTTCATGCAGGCTCTTTACGACGTCAGCATTGGTCAGCGCGCCCGCCCCGAGGAGGCTGGTGCTGACGTCGAGATCGCGCTCGACGGCGTCGGTCAGTTCCTGCGTGGTGGTCATCGCGTGCGTCTCAGGTGGTGAAGTCGAGGCCGTTCTCTTCGTACGGCACGGTGTACTCACCGCCGCCGGAGCTGCCGCCACCAGAAGCGTTGTAGGCCCCGACGATGCCGGGGATCAGCCCGATCACGCCCTGGGCGACGTCCCACGCGTTCGTTTGCGCCGTCGCCGGCGGATAGGGGCCCTGCTGGGCCCAGCTGGTACCCATGGGCGACGGGCCCGGCACCGGGTACGCGCCGCCGTTGCCGGGCGGGTAGCCGTAGCGGGGCCTGGTCGTGCTCTTGCTGCCGCTCGAGAGCAGCAGGAAGGCGACCACCACCGCGACAAGGATCCAGGTCGTCGATTTGTCCATTTTTCGCCTCAGAAAGTGTTTCGGCCGTACGGGTCCGGCGAGAGCTCACGAAAGAGCGGGTGAAGAACCTCCGTCTTCCACTGCGCGGAATATCCGAGCTCAGGCGCGGCCGGCGGCGCCGCCGGCGTCGGAGGCTGGGGCCCTGGCGGCGGTCCTCCGTGCCACTGGCTCGAACCCGGGCTCGCGTCTGCTTTGCTCGACAGCATGAGCACCACCAGGGCGGCGACGATCACCCACAGCACCGCGTTGCCTTCCATCACTTCCGCCTCCGCGTCGGCGGCGTGATCGTGTGGACGGTTCCGGAGCGCTTGCCGGAGTACTTCTTGTCGAGCTCCGCGTTCGTGAGGATCACCAGGTCAGAGCGGGACGCCCCGTCGTTCGTGAATTCGTAGGTCGGGCTTCCCTCACAGCTCGCGCGACCAAAGAGGTGAGTGACCCCGCCGACGAGCCCACCCCAGAGCGCGCCCACGGCGGCGCCGGTGGCGCCGCCGACTGCGCCGAGAGCGGTGCTCGTCTCTGCGGTCTGCTGCTTGAGGCCCGCATCCAACTGGGCGCACGACCAGCGCTGACAGGCTTCCGGATTGTGGGCGCAATCGAGCGAGCCTGTGTTGTTCGCGTTCGGCGCCTGCGGCGGCGGAGCGCCGGGGAAATCGGCGCGGGCCATGGGCACGAGCGGATCGCTCGGCTGCCACTGCGGATCTGGTCCGGCGTCCGGCTGATCCGTGCGCCGTAGGAACACGAAAGCCAGCAGCAGCACGACCAGCACCGCGGCCGGGCTCACGTGCTCCCGCTGCGTTGGTGGAGCGTGTCCAGCACTCGGAGGTTGTCGTCACCGACGGTCCGCGGCGGGATGATCGCGTGTTGGAGACCGCCACCGTGGCGGCCGTGCTGGGGCCGGTGGGGCAGCGCCTCGCCGGCGTCGCCGCCGATCGGCTGTGCCGTCTGGTCGGTGGTCTGGTAGCTCGGCTCGGTGCAGCCCCGGCCGTTCCAGCTCGTGCCCGGCGGGCACGCTCCGGTCCCGGAGCCGACCGGATCGAGCGCGAAGCCGCTGCTGTGCTCGGGCGGCACTGACCGGGCGTTGCCCGGGTTCGCGCTCGCGCCGCCGGCGCTGGAGCCGCCGCCGGAAGATCCGAGGACCATCCAGGCGACGACCAGCACCAGCAGCAGGGTGAGCGGCTCCATGGCTCAGCTCTTCTTCGGGCGGATCTTCTTCGGGATGCCGCGGATCTTCTGCTGCTGGGTGGCGAAGGCGCGCGAGTCACCCCTCGTGTTCACGAGGGTCTTGTCGACCTTCGGGTACGAGGTGAAGGTCTCCGGCGGCAGCCCCATCCGAGCGCCCATGAGGAACTCCTCCTGACCCCGCTCGAGGTAGCTCTGCTCGAGCGTGATCCACTGCGCCTGAGCGGCGGGCACGGCCGTGTAATCGTGCTCGATGTAGTAATCCCCGCCGACCTCCTGGAGCTTGGAGATCAGCTGGCCATCGACATCCGGCCAGAAATACGGAAGGTAGTAGCTCGTCGCGAAGGCCCGCGCGTTGAACGGGTTCGCGGTGCTGGCGGTCTGGCCGAGCGGGTAGGCGGCCGCCTGTCCCCACAGCGGCGCGCCGATGTCGCCGTTGGTCTCCTTGATGAAGGAGTGCAGGAAGCCCGACGTTCCAAAGAACGGCGTGCCGAGATCGTGGCTCGGCTGCCCGCGGTCCCGCGGATAGACGCGGGTGATGTTGTCCACCCCGTCGGCGCCGCCCAACCCGTTCACGTCGGTGAGGTAGGCGAGAAAGGCGACCTTGCCCTTGCCGCTCGCGCCCTTGATGCCGCTGCCCTGGCAAAGATCCTTGATGGTGTGCTTTTTTTCGTTCGCGTTGGTCGGGCGCACGCGCCAGAGCCACAGCGACGGGATGCGCGCCTCGGGCTCGACGGTGTAGACCAGCTCGGCGCGGATGTCGCAGTTGGCGGCGGAAGCGCTCGCGCCCGTCGACACCAGCGCGGGCCAGGTGGACGCGCTCAAGGTCACCTCGAGCTGCCCATTGTTCTTGTAGAAGCCGCTCCAGTGGCCGAGCTGATGTCCCTTGTGAAAGCAGGGATGGCCGAGCGGGATCTCGACGACCAAATCGAGGCTGGTCGTCCCGTTGGCGGCCGCCACGTCCGTGAGGACCGGCTGACACAGCCGGTATCGGTTGCTGATGATCTGCGCGACGAGGCCGAGCTGCGGCCCGTTGAGCTCGCCTTCGGCGTACAGCGTGCCGAGATCATCGCAAGCCAACTTGAACGACTGGATCATCCGGAACAGGTCCTGCCACTTGACGACGCTGCCCGCGCCGCCGGCTTGGACGAAGTCCTGGCGGATGTAGAGGCGGATCGCCTGCGCGTAGCACCACTGCTGCCCGAGACGGGTCTCGATGTTGTCGAACCGGAAGGTCGCCTTGCGGTTCGATCCGGTCGGGTCGATGGCCACGACCTCGGACCCGGTCGACTTGAGCTGGTGGTAGTACCTCATCGGTTGCATAGGCGGATCTCTCCTGTGGTGGGCGTGCGTGGTCTCCCCGGAGCTGCCGCTTCAGCGAGGCGCGCGCCCGCTCCCCGGAGGCCCGGCGAGCGCGGCCTCAGCGGGCGTCAGGGGTTCTGCACGCCGGTGGCCCAGGGACCCACGCCGGGGATCTTCTGGACCTTCTTCCGGATCTCTCCGGGCTTGTCCGTCTCGTACTTCACGAAGAGCACGGCCAGGAGGACGACCACGAGCAGGAACGCGAGCACGTGGTTCTCGGCGAACTTGAACGCCTGCTTCGGCGCTGCAGCGACGTTATCCATGCCAGCAAACTGCGGCAGTTCCGCGGACCAACCCGGTGAGGATCTCGGCCCCCGTCGGTGACAGCGCGTCTTCCGGTGAGGGATGCTTTAGACTCTCGGACCAATGCCACCCACCGTTGGCCGGATCGTCCACTACACCAATCTCGGCGACCGCGAAGGCCGCTATCCGCCCGAGATCCAAGCCGCGCTGATCACCGGCGTCAACGCCGACGGTACGGTCTCGCTGCACGTGTTCTATCGGACCGGTCAGTTCGACATGCCCTCGGTCCCCTTCACCAAAGCCACCGCGGGCAGCGAAGATGCGCGAGGTGGGTGGACCTGGCCTGTGCACTAGAAGCGGACAGCGGACGCGATCAGGTACGCGAACGCGAGCGCTCGCCCGCTGGTCCTCTCGCCCGCCCGCGCGCGGTTGATCGCTTGCAGGACCACGAGAGCCACGTTGCACGCGAGGCCGATCCGCAGCGCCGCGACGTGGGCAAGCGCCACATCGGTGTGCCAGTCCAGCTGGCCGCCGAAGCTACTGCAAGCGCCCAGGCGGCGCGCCAGCTGGCCGTCGAGCACGTCCAGCAGCAGGGATGCCGCCATCAGCAGGAGACCCAGCGGACGCGGGTACAACGCGAGACCGAACAGCCCCGCCAGCAGGCCCGCCCCGGTGATGAGGCTCGGCGCTAGAAGCGATACACGCGGTGATTCCACTCGAGGCCCTGCTGCCACAGCACAAACTCGCCGCGCGCCAGGAGCGGCAGCACGCGCACCAGGTCGTCGTCGAGGAGAAGCGTGTTGCCGAGATAGTTGCTCGAGCGCGCGTCGAGGTGATGAAACGCGACGGTGGTGGACTGGTCGAAAATCTCGTCGGGGCATCGCTTCGGCTGCTGGACCGTCCAGGTCAGACACGCGCCGAGAGCGCGCCCCTGCGCGGAGAACCACAGCGCGCTCGGCGCGCGCCAGGAGCGGCCGCCGTCGGTCAGGCAGTTGCCCAGCTCGCCGATGTTGAGGAGCACGCGGAGCTCCTCGCGCTGCGCGAGGCGCTTGCCCAGCTCCGCCACGCTCTCCGCCTCGAGCTGCACATCGCCGCGGGGATC
>JBJMQJ010000019.1:0-2852 GCA_045802765.1 Myxococcales bacterium | reverse complement strand
GGGCCTCGGACAGGTCGGCGCCGGGTCGATCGACCGCGCGCACCTCCCAGCCTGCGCGGGCGAACGCCTCGCACAGGTGGGACCCGATCAGTCCCGCCGCGCCGGTGACCAGCACCGCCTTTCGGTCCACGGCGGGGAGTTTTCACGGTCCTTTCGCTGGTGCAATGCGTTTCGGCTGGGAAGGTCGGGGTCGAGCCGAGGTCGGGGTCGAGCTCGGGGTCGGGGTCGGGGTCAGCGCGACCGGACGCGAGATCTGCCTCTTTTCCGCCCGCCCCAGTCGTCCGCCGCCAGCTGGGTAGTTTGGGTCCCCACATCCACTCACCTTTTGTGCGTGGAATCGCCACCATTATCCTCGGCGGGAGAGGTTTCCCTTCTTGGTCGACAATTCGGATTTCGTCCTGGTCGAGCGCTGCCCCGATCTGCTCGTGGTGCTCGATGCCGAGCTCAAGGTCGTGCGGGCGAGCGCGGGCTTGCGCGCGGCGGTCGCCCTGGTCGAGCCGGGGATGGAGTTCGGCGGGTCGCTCGACGAACCTTCTCGAGTCCGGTTCGAACAGGCGATGGGCCTGGAACGCGACGCGACGCAGGCGTTGTCGCTCGAGCTGACCCACCGCGGCCGCGACCGGCTGGTGCCTGCGACGTATCGGTTCTTCGCGCTCGAGGGCCCGCTGGTCGCCGGCCTCGGCCGGGAAATGCCCATCACGGAAGGTCTCACCGACCAGGTCGAGGCCCTCAAGCGACGCCACTCGGAGATGCTGGCGCAGCTGGCGGCCATGACGGGGCGGTTGCGCGAGCTCGCTCGGAACGATCCGCTCACGGGGCTGTTCAACCGGCGTGCGTTCCTCGATCAGGGCGACAACGAGTGGGTGCGCCACCGGCGGCACCGCCATCCGCTCGCTTGCGCGGCGCTCGACGTGGACGGGTTCAAGCGCATCAACGACAACTTCGGCCATGCGGCGGGCGACGCCTTGCTGCAGCACATCGGCACGCTGCTGCGCGCCACGCTGCGCGCCAGCGACCTGCCGGCGCGCATCGGCGGCGACGAGTTCGTCGCGCTGATGCCGGACACCTCGGTCGACGGTGCGGTGATCACCTCGGAGCGCCTGCTGGGCCGGCTCGCGGAGCACCCGCTGCAGGTCCTCGACCAGAGCCTCACCGCCACCGTCTCCATCGGAGTGGCCAGCGCCGAAGGCTGCTCCTCCCTGGAGGAGCTGCTCGCCCGCGCCGACGCCGCCCTCTACCGCGCCAAGAAGGAAGGCAAGTCCCGCGTCTGCCGTTCCGACTGATCCCGCCAAAGAGATTGTACCACGGAGTTTGAAACGGAAAGGCCCTGGTCATTGCTGACCAGGGCCTCTCGCTACAGCACGTCTCAGTTAAGCGCGGACGCCGGGTTGGGGAGTTTCGGCCGGGAGAGGTGGTCCCTCCGCAGGAAGGGGGTTCTTCGCCGCCTTGTCGAAGGGATCCTCTTCCAGCGCGGACTTGAGCACGTCGTCCATCGAGTGGGCGAAGATGAACTCCATCTCCTTCTTCGCCTGATCGGGGACGTCCTGCAGGTCCTTCTTGTTCCGCTCCGGGAGGATGATCCGCTTGATCCCCGCCCGGTGCGCCGCAAGCACCTTCTCCTTGATGCCGCCCACCGGCAGCACCAGGCCGCGCAAGGTGGCCTCGCCGGTCATCGCCACGTCGCCGCGCACGCGGATGCCCGTGAGCAGCGAGGTCAGCGCCGTGAAGATGGTGACGCCCGCCGACGGTCCGTCCTTGGGGATCGCTCCGGCCGGGAAGTGGATGTGGATGTCGTTCTTCTCCAGGAACCGCTGATCGATGCCCAGCTTCTGCGCCTTGTTGCGCGTGTAGCTGAGCGCCGCCTGCGCCGACTCCTTCATCACGTCGCCGAGCTGGCCGGTCAGCGTGATGCCGCCCTTGCCGGCCATGCGCGTCGCCTCGATGAAGAGCAGGTCGCCTCCCGCGGCCGTCCAGGCGAGTCCCGTTGCCACGCCCGGCACCTCGGTGCGCTCCGCCGTCTCCGAGTAGAACTTCTCCGGCCCGAGGATGATCTCCAGCTCCTCCGGCGTGATCACCCGCTTGGCGCTCGAGCCCTTGGCGACGTCGACCGCGACCGCGCGGCAGACGTCGGCGATGGTGCGCTCCAGGTTGCGGACGCCCGCTTCGCGCGTATAGCCGATGATGATCTTCGTCAGCGCGCCGTCGGACAGCTCGAGGTTCTCCACCGACAACCCGTGCTCCCTCACCTGCTTGGGGATGAGGTGGTTCTTGGCGATGTGGATCTTCTCCTCGAACGTGTAGCCCGGCAGCTCGATGACCTCCATGCGGTCGCGCAAGGGCGGCGGGATGGGGTCGAGCTGGTTGGCCGTGGCGATGAACATGATCTTCGAGAGGTCGTACGGCACGTCGAGGTAGTGATCGGAGAAGCTGTTGTTCTGCTCCGGATCGAGCACCTCGAGGAGCGCCGCGGAAGGATCGCCACGGAAGTCGGCGCCCAGCTTGTCGATCTCGTCGAGCATCATGACCGGGTTGATGCTGCCGGCCTTCTTCATCGACTGGAGGATCCGGCCCGGCAGCGCGCCCACGTAGGTGCGCCGGTGGCCGCGGATCTCGGCCTCGTCGCGCACGCCGCCCAACGACAGCCGGACGAACTTGCGCCCCGTGGACTTGGCGATGCTCTGGCCGAGCGACGTCTTGCCGACGCCGGGGGGACCCACCAGGCAGAGGATGGGACCCTTCATGTCGTTCTTCAGCTTGCGCACGGCCAGGTACTCGAGGATGCGCTTCTTCACCTTCTCCAGGCTGTAGTGGTCCTTCTGCAGCACGCCGCGCGCGTTCTCGACGTCGAGGTT
>JBJMQJ010000237.1:0-5539 GCA_045802765.1 Myxococcales bacterium | reverse complement strand
TGGATCGGGACGAGGTCCGCCGGGGCGGCCCCAGCGTGCACGCGGCGCTCGAGCGCGCGACGGGCTCCCCGCACCTGGGAGCAAGCCTTGCCGTGCTGCTCGGATCGCTGTGCGAGGCCTGGGCGCTGGAGCTCGTGCTGGGCGCGCCGGTGCCGCCGGAGCGCACTGCGGCCGCGGGAAAGCTGCTCGCGCGCGCGCTCCAGGACGTCACGGTCGGGCAGATGCAGGACGTGACGGCGCCGCTCGGTCGCGACCTCTCGGCGACCGAGGTGCTCGCCGTCCAGCGCATGAAGACCGGCGGGTACAGCTTCGAGCTGCCCTTGCGGCTCGGAGCGCTGCTCGCGGGTGCGGGCGAGCCGATCCTGCAGGCGCTGGAGCGATTCGCCCGGCCGCTGGGACAGGCGTTCCAGATCGCCGACGATCTGCTCGGGACCTTCGGGTCTCCGGAGGTCACCGGCAAGCCCAACGCCAGCGATCTGCGCGAGGGGAAGCGGACCCTCCTCGTCGCGCGCGCGTTCGAGGCCGCCAGCGCGCGCGACGCCGCCCTGCTGCGCGCAGGCTTGGGAAAAGCCGATCTCGGCGAAGCGGAAGCGGCCGCCCTGCGGGAGGCGATGGTGCGCAGCGGCGCCGTGCAATCGTGCCGGGACGATGCGGAGCGGCTGCGCGAGGAGGCGATGCGCGCGCTCGACGGCGCGCCCTTCCCCGCGCGCGTCTCGATGGCTTTGCGCGGCATCGCCGAGTACGCGATCCGACGCGGCGCGTAGCACGCTTTCGTACTGCTCGCGCGTTCCGGGACCACCGCGCGGACGCCTGCGCTGACAAGAGAGGGCGCTGCGCCTGCCAGCCGGCTCGTTACCCCTTTGCCTGCCCCTCGCAGCGAAATAGCGTTCGAGGAGGTTCTCGCAGCTTCCCGCCGATGCCCAGGCGGGCGAGGGAGCAGCGATGGCGGAAGGTGGCTTGTGCCAGGCGATCCTCGATTCGGCGCCGCTGGGGTTCGTGGCGCTGGAGCTGGACGAGCTCGGCGACGAATCCTCTCTCCGCCTGCTCTACGCGAATCCCGCCGCGTGCGAGCTGACCGGCGTCGACCTCCGCCGCTCCGTCGGAAGGAAGATCGGCGAGGTGTTGCCCTGGATCGTCCCGGGGCGCCTGCGGGCCTACGCGCAGGTGTGCAGGACGCGCAAAGCACGGACGATCGGCGCCGTCAGGCTCCCCGGCGCGCGCGGCGAAGGGACCTTCAACGTAGGCGCTTTCCCCGGACCCCAGCGGTCGGTGGTGATCGTTTTCGAGAGGGCCGAGCAGCCTTTCTGCGGCGATTCCGCGGCGCGGAGCATGAGCCGTTTCCTCGAGTCGGTGCTGGAGAACTTGCCGGCGATGATGTTCATGAAGGACGCGCGCGAGCTCCGCTTCGAGTGGTTCAATCGCGAGGGCGAGGCGCTCATCGGACTCTCGCGGGCCGAGATGATCGGCAAGCGCGACCACGACTTCTTCCCCAAGGAACAGGCGGACTCCTTCGTCGGGACGGATCGCGAGGTGCTGCGGCGCAAGGTCGTCCAGGACATCCCCGAGGAGCCGGTCCAGACGCGGAGCGGGACGCGTTGGCTGCACACCCGCAAGATCCCTCTCCTCGACGATCGCGGCGAAGCCAGGCACGTCCTCGGGATCTCGGTGGACATCACCGAGAAGAAGCGCGCGGAGCAGATCCTCCGTGCCTCGCACGAGGAGATGGAGCGCCGCGTGGCGCAACGCACCGGCGAGCTGCAGGTGGAGATCGCCGGACGGTTACGCGCTGAAGAGGCGCTGCAGCGCACCGAGGAGCAGCTGCGGCAGGCGCAGAAGATGGAGGCCATCGGCCGGCTCGCCGGCGGCATCGCCCACGACTTCAACAACGTGCTCAGCGTCGTGCTCAGCTACTGCGACCTGATGCTCGACCAGGTGGAGCCCGGCAGCCGGTTTCGCGGCGACGTGGAGGAGGTCCGGCGCGCCGGCGAGCGCGCCGCCACCCTGACGCGCCAGCTCCTCGCGTTCAGCCGGCAGCAGGTCTTGCAGCCGCGCGTTCTGGACCTGAACGAGGTGGTGCAGGCCATGCGGCGGATGCTGCAGCGCCTGCTCGGCGAGGACGTGGAGCTCGAGCTGCGCTGCGGGACCGATCTCGGACGGGTGCGCGTCGATCCCGCGCAGATCGAGCAAGTCGTCATGAACCTGGTGGTGAATGCCCGCGACGCGATGCCCACCGGCGGGAAGCTCACCATCGAGACCGCGAACGTGGATCTGGACGAGCAGTTCGCCTCCGAGCACCTCGGCGTGCGCCCCGGCCCCCACGCGATGCTCGCCGTCAGTGACACGGGGATGGGCATGGACGGGGAGACGCTCGCGCGCGTCTTCGAGCCGTTCTTCACCACCAAGGAGACGGGCAAGGGGACCGGGCTGGGGCTCTCCACCGCCTTCGGCATCGTGAAGCAGAGCGCCGGCTCGATCTGGGTCTACAGCGAGCCCGGGAAGGGCGCGACCTTCAAGATCTACTTGCCGGTCACGCGCGAGGCGCCGACTTCGCTTCCGCCGCCGCCGACGTCGTGATGCCGGAGATGGGCGGGCCGCTGCTCGCCGAGAAGCTGATCGCGCTGCGGCCGTCGGTGCGCATGCTGTTCATGTCGGGGTACACCGACGACGCCATCGTGCGCCACGGGATCCTGGAGGCGGGCGTCGCCTTTTTGCAAAAGCCGTTCGTGCCCGAGGTGCTCGCCCGCCGCGTGCGCGAAGCGCTGGACGGCGCCGCACCCGCCCGCAGCCGCTGATCACCTGCGGCGGCAGCCGTCCTGGACGGGAGCGTACCCGTCGACTTCCTCGACCCACGCGACGCGAGTCCAGGCCAGGGTCCGCGGCAGGAACGCGCAGAACGTCGTATCGCCCTTGCCGGACTCCGGGAAGATGGCCGGCCCGCCGTCGGGCGCAGGCGCATCCGTCCAGGCCAGGACCTTTCCCGAGAGCGAAATGACCGCGCTCAGCCCCGCGTCCTCGAGATGCGCGACGACGGCCCGTTGGCGCTTCTTGCCGCGCTTCACTTCGAACGGCGCGCCCAGCTCGGCTTTGCCGCAGCTCTCGCGCTTGAGCGGCCCGCCCACGTCGTCCGGGTCGCCCTGCAGCTTGGCATCCTTGACGCGGGCGGCCTCGACCTGCGAGCGGGTTTTTGTCACCAAGCAGAAAAGAAGCAGCTCGCCGCTCTCCGCCAGCGCTTCGATGCGCGCGGGCGGCCCCGGCGGAAGCGTGGCGCGGATCTGCTCGGCGATCTGCGGAGCGAGCGAAGCGGCGAAGAGCAGCGCAATCACTTTCCGCCCCGGGCGAGCGCGAGCAGGTACTGGGCGCCGTTGCGGAACCTGGCCAGCCTGCTGGGCGGATCGTCGTACCAGTACTGCTGGTTGTCGGTGATCCCCTTGGGATAGGTCTCGAAGTGCAGCATGTGCCCACCGCCGCTCATCCTGCCCACGCGCGCGATGGGCTGGCCGGCGACGATGCGCTTCTTCGGCTCCAGCTTGAACTCGCTCTTCGACACTTCGTCGACCTCGCCGTAGTTGATCACCAACCCACTATCGCACTGCACGAAGAGCCGGTAGACGCCGTGATAGAAGAAGTGCCAATTGAGGATGGTGCCCGATTCGCACGCGACGACCAGGTCGTGGGCGTCCGCGAACAGATCGATTGCCGCGTGGTGCCGCTTCTCCGTCTTGCCGTTCCTGTCGCCCATGCGCAAGGCGAGGAATTCGCGGTTCTCGGTGCGATAGCCGCCTTTGTGCGGATAGCCGATCAACTTGCCCCCGGTCGACTCGAAGCAGACGGTGCGTCCGTGCTCGGTCTGTCCCCGCACGGGCCAGAAGATGCCGGTGCTCGCGTCCGCGAACTCCGCCAGGCCGGTGGCCTTCGGCTCCGCGCCGTCGGGCGGAGTCCAGAACGGCGTCGCCGGCGGGACGTTCGCCCACTCGCCTCCGGTGACGCGCGGGCCCTCGGCCTTCTTGGGCCGCTGCGCCTTTTCCTCGGCGGTGGCGGGGTAGAACCGCTGCAGGGCGTAGTGCGTCCACACCAGGCAAACCATGTAGTGAGGCCCCCACCCGTGGTGGGCCCAGCCGCTCTTCATCGCACCCGCGTCGGAGAATTCCTGCTGGTGCTCCCAGAGCGGCTCGGCGTTGGGCAGGTGGACGGCGATGCGCCTCGGGTCTTGCTCGTCGTCGACGCGCAGGTCGTCGGCCTCGTTCTCGACGGCAGGGCTGGTCTTGCGGGTGGCCCCCATCGCCGCCGACCACTTGTCCATCGAAACGCCGCTCGAGCCGCCGCCTGTGCCCTTGTGGACCGAATAGATCACGGTCGTCCGGTTCTCCTTCAAGTGGCGCGCCGCGAGAGCCATCAAGCCGTTGCTCACGCAAGTGTCGGCGAAGCCGAGGACCTTGAGCGCATGGCCGTCGAACGTCGCATTCTCGTGGGCGATCTTGTAGAGGCCGTTGTACTTGCCGTGCTCGGCGTCGGCGTAGCACCCGGCGCCGCTGTGGCCGACCACGCTGACCTGGTCCAGATCGATTTCCACGCCCTGGTCCTTGGCCTGCTCGACGACCTTGGAGACGAACTTGCCGAGCTCGAGCTTCGGCCACAGCGTGGACGAGCCTTTGTCGTCGCGGCAGGTGGGCGCCGCCATGACGAGCGGCGTGACCTTGCCCTCGTCGATGAGCCTGGCCGCCAGCTTGCCGGCGTGCAGGGTCCAATCGATGCCCAGCTTGCTGGAGAGCTGCGGGTGATCGTCCCAGCGCAGGATGCCGTGCAGCCAGATGACGAGCGGCCGCGGCCCGGCACCGTGCGCGGCGGGATGGGCCCAGACGCGCGCGTCCTTCTTGCCCTTGTTGTCGAATTCGAAGTCGAGGCCGTCTTCGAAGAGAGGCCCGGTGCCCGGATCGGGTTTCGCCTCTTCTTCGGGCCCGCCGTCCGGCGGAGGCTGCGTCTGCTGCTTGGCCCCCGCGGGGCTGCCCGCATCGCGCGCCTTCAGCAGCGCGGCCGCGTGCAGGTAGGTGTAGTTGACCGCGCCGCCGCCAGCCTCGATGAGGCCTTTGAGCAGTCCCCATGGCGCCGAGGTGCCCTCGCCGCCCCAGACCAGCTGGGTGCTCTTGGTGGTCCGCTCCGGCGCACCGGTGCCGCCCGGGGCGAGCTGGACTTTGATGGTGCCGAAGTCGCCCTCGATGACCTTGTTCGGTTGCGCATCAGCCATCGCTCATCCCCTCGTCTCCACGCGCTCGTCGGCGCACGCCCGGATCGCCGCCGAGAGCCACGCCATCGCGGCGGCGTCCGGCCCTCCGGCACCCGGACTGGTGAATCCGCGCAGCTTGCCCCCGCAGGTCAGCGCGGAGAACGGCAGCTCGACCAGGTAGAGGCCGGTGCGACGTGCGTCGCTGGAGCTGATCCAGAGCGTCAGGCCGAATCGCCTGGCGCGGAAGAGCAGCATCGTCCCGCGGACCTCGAATTCCGCGGTAAGCGGGCCGGCGAGCAGCAGCAGACGGTACGCCAG
>JBJMQJ010000236.1:0-4494 GCA_045802765.1 Myxococcales bacterium | reverse complement strand
CGAGCAGCAGGCCGAGGCGCGCGCCGACGAGCGCCAGCGGCAAGGAGACCATGATCGTGAACGGGTGCTTGAGCGACTCGAACTGCGAGGCGAGCACCATGAAGATGAAGACGAAGGCGAGACCGAAGGCGGCCGAGAATGCCTCGTTCTGCTCGTTGAACGTCTTCATCTGCCCGTCATAGATGACCGAGTACCCGGCCGGGAGCGGGCGCTTGCCGATCGCGGCCTTGAGCTTCTGCGCCACCTCGCCGAGCGCCGCGCCGGTCCCCAGCTGGCTGAACACGGCGATCTGCCGCTCGCGGTTCTCGTGCTCGATCACGCTGGGGCCGTCCTGCAGCGAGACCTCCGCGACGTCCGCCACCTGGCGCACGCCGCGCGGCGAGAAGAGGTCCATGCCGCGCACCCGCCCGATGTCCTTGCGGTCCCGCTCGGACAGCCTCACGCGGATGTCCGTTTCGTCCTTTCCTTCGCGCAGCTTGGCCGGCACCTCGCCGTCGATGGCCAGGCGCAGCTGGGTGGCGATCTGACCCGTGGACAGCCCCAGGTCCGCGGCGCGGGTTCGGTCCACCGCGACGGCGAGCTCGGGCTTGGGCGGATTCGACTCGATCTTCACGTCCACCGTGCCCGGGATCTGCCTCAGCGTCTCGGCGATCCACTTGCCCTGCTCGTTGAGCACCGTGAGGTCGGGTCCGGTGATGCGGACCATGATGGGGAAGAAGTCGCCCAGCCCCTCGATCGCCGGCGGATCGCTGATGCTCACCTTGGTCGCGGGCAGCCGCGAGAGCGCGGTGCGCGCCGAGTCCTTGAGCGCGAGGATGCCTCGCCTGCGCGCCTTCTTCGGCACCGTGAGCGCGCGCATCTTCACCTTGTTGGCCTCGCCGTTGGGCCCGATGATCGCGTAGACGTCCTTCACCTCGGGCATGGCGCGAAGGAGCTTCTCCGCCTCGCCCGAGCGCTGCGCCGACAGATCGAGCGAGGCGGAGTCGGGCAGCTGCAGGTCGACGATGAACTGCGAGCGATCCTCGACCGAGAGGAACTCGCTGCGGAGCCCGCTGGTCGCGGCAAAGCTCACCACCGTGACGGCGACGGCCGCGCCGAAGGACGTCCACCTGTGCTTCAGCACGGTGCGCAGCACGCGCTCGTACCACCGCTCGGTCGCCTCGAAGGCTTCGCGCAGGACGCGGGCGACCTTCGCTTCCCTCTTCACCTCGCCGGGCTTGCGCGCCTTGGCCAGACGGGCCGAGAGCATCGGGTCCAGCGTGAAGGAGATGAAGAGCGAGATGAGCACCGCGGCGCTGATGGTGATGCCGAACTGCTTGAAGAACTGACCCACGATTCCCGGCATGAATGCGACCGGCACGAAGACGGCGACCAGCGAGAGCGTGGTGGCGAGCACCGCCAGGCCCACGTCCTTGGTGCCGCGCGAGGCGGCCGCGGCGGGCTCCTCTCCCTCGTTCAGCCGATGCGTGATCGCTTCGCGCACCACCACCGCGTCGTCGATGAGGAGCCCGATCGCGAGCGACAGCGCGAGCAGCGTCATCTGGTTCAGCGTGTAGCCGAGCACGAACATGACGAAGAAGGTGCCGATCACCGAAGTGGGCAGCGCCAGCGAGCTGATGAAGGTGCCGCGCGGATCGAGCAGGAAGAGCAGGATGATGAGGACCGCCATCGCGCCGCCGAAGAAGAGCGCGACGTAGACTTCGTCCGCGTTGGCCCGGATCAGCTCGCTCTGATCGATGAGCAGCGTGGTCTTGAAGTCGTGCCCCAGGGCAGGGACCATCTCGAAAAGCTTCGCCTTGGTCTGGTCCGCGACCTGCACCGTGTTCGAGCCGGGCTGCTTCACCACCTCGACGATGATCGCGTCCTGCCCATTGAGCCGCGCCACGGTGCGGCGCTCGGTGACGCCGTCGGTGACGGTCGCGACCTCGCCGAGCCGGACCTGCGAGCCGGTCTTGCCCACCGCGATGGGCAGCTCCCGGATCTCCTCCACGTTGCGGAATTCGCCCAGCGTGCGGACGGTCAGCTCGGTCGGACCCAAGGACAGCCGCCCGGCGGGGAGGTTCAGGTTCTCGGCGCCGATGCGTTGCGCGACCTCGAACGGGCTGGTCCCCGCCGCCTTCACCTTGTCGAGATCGACGTCCACGCGGATCTCGCGGACGTCGCCGCCCGTGACACGCACCTCGGCGACGCCGCCGAGCTGCTGCAGCGCGGGTTGCAGCCGGTCCTCGATCGTCTTGCGGGTGTGCTGCGAGTCGAGCGAGGACGACATCGCGTAGGTGAGGATCGGCGAGGCGCCGATGTCCACGCGGCTGATGAGCGGAAGGTCGGCGTCCTTGGGCAGCTTGCTCATGACCGAGGCCACCTTGTCGCGCACTTCCTGCACCGCGCGGTCGAGGTTCTCGGACAGCTTGAACTGGACGAGGACGACGCCGGCATTCTCGCGCGAGAAGCTGTGGATCTTGTCGATCCCGCTGATCCCGGCCACGGCGTCCTCGATGGGCTTGACGACCTGGTTTTCGATCTCGCCCGGACCGGCCCCGCGGTAGACGGTGGTGACCGTCACCACGGGGAAGCTCACGTCGGGGAACAGGTCGGTGCCCAGGCGCCTCAGGCCCATGACGCCGAGCACCAGCAGGCACACGGACATCATGCTGGTGAAGACGGGACGCTTGATGGCGACGTCGGACAGCGACATGGAATGCTCCGGCTGGCGGCTGGCGGCTGACGCGTTATCGGACGGACACCTTGGCGCCCTCGGCGAGATCGGCGGCGGGGTAGTCGACGATCCGGGAGAGAGGCTCGGACGACTTCACCACCACTTTCTGCGCGCCGCGGTCGACCACCTGCACCGGGATGCGCTTCACCTCGCCGGAGCCGGCGACGGCGTAGACGTGGTCGCCGCCGGTCGAGGCGAGCGCGCTCGCGGGCAGCTCGAGGGCCGGCTCGGGCTGGCCGAGCGGCAGGCTCGCGCGCGCCAGCGTGTGCGCGGTGAACCGCGCGCCGGCGTTCGGCACGACGATCTCGACGGGAATGCGCCGGGTGGCTGCATCGGCGGACGGGATGATGGCGCGCACGACCGCCTCGTCCGTCCGCGCTCCGCCCCCCACCGCCTCGACGCGCACCTTGGCCCCGACGCGGAGCGACCCGCGCGAGCTCTCCCGAACGGTGAGCTTGAGCACCAGCGGATCGAGCTGCTCGAGCGTGAACAGCTCCTTCCCGGGTGAGACCGTGGCGCCGACCTGATCGGGCTCTTCGACGAGCGTCCCGGCGAACGGGGCGGCGAGATCGTGCCGGCGCCGGGTGGCGCGTGCCTGGGCGAGCTGCGCGCGCGCGGCTTGCAGCTGCGCCGCCGCGGCGGCGGCCTGCGAGGTCGAGCTCTTGCTCTGCCAGTCGCTGATGCTGCCCTTCTGCTGCAGCTCGGACTGCCGCCGCGCGGTATCCGCCGCCTGCGCCGACTGCGCTTCGGCCGCCTTGACGGCCGCCTCCGCCTGCAGCACCTGCGCGTCGGCCATCTCCGGATCGAGCTGCGCGATCACCTGTCCCTCGCGGACCTGCGCGCCCTTCGTCGCGTTCAGCTTGGCGAGCCGTCCCGAAACCTCGAAGCCGAGCTGAAGCTGCCGTGCCGGCTGCAGCGTTCCGGTGATCTCCTCGCGGTTGAGGCTCTGCACCTGCTTGGGCTCCACGGTCTGCACCGCGGGATCCGCAGCCGCGGAAGCCACGGGACCGGCTGGCGACTTCGCCTGCGCGCCGACGGCGGCGATGACGGCGGCCAGGACGCCTGCGCAGACTCCGGAGAGCACCAGGGTTCGGCGGGTGATCGTCACGGCTTGCTCCTTGGCTGTGAATCCCGGTTTTCCAAGTCCGTCTGCGCGCTGGGCTGGCTGCCCTCGTGGACCAGGGTGTGCAGCGAGCGCGCCCACTCGCGCAGGTCGGGCTTTTCCTGCAGCCGGCTCATGCGGACGGCGAGCAGCAGGTACGTCCCGACGATGAGCGAGCCGAACAGCTCGCCGGGGATGTCGCGGCGGCAGACGCCGTGGCCCTGGTACCGCAGGAAGTTCTCGCGGACCCGGTTCACTTCGCGGTCGGCGACCTCCCAGATGGTCCCTTCGAACGGCGTGCCCTGGCACCCGCGCACCAGCACGCCGACGACGTCGCGGAACGTCCACATCGCCTCGAGGGTGTCGAGGTCGGAGCAGGTGTCCAGCTCGATCAGCTCCTGGTAGCGCGCCGTGCGCAGCTCGACGTCGCGCACGGTCACGTCGCCGTGCTTCTCGATGAACTGCTGCATGGCGCGCTCGCGCTTCTCCTGCAGGCCCGCGATCGTCTCGATGAAAGCGCGCACCAGCTCGCCGAAAAGGGCTTCCTTCGATTCGAAGTGGAGGTAGAAGGCGCCCTTCGAGAGGCCGCAGGCGGCGGTGACGTCCTCGATGCGCGCGCCGCGCAGACCGCGCCGGGCGAACTCGGCCCGCGCCGACGCGACCAGTGCGTCTTTCG
>JBJMQJ010000235.1:0-4322 GCA_045802765.1 Myxococcales bacterium | reverse complement strand
CGGGCACGTTGATGATCGGGTATCCCGGACCGCCCGCCAGACCGGAGCTGGCGAAGAGGAAGTGATCGGAGAGGAGCAGGTCGGTGGTCCACGCCGGGCTATCGGTCGGTGCCACCACTGCATCCAGGTGGAATTGGGCGAGCGCGGCGTCGATGCCGTTCACGCCCGCGTCGTGATCGATCGCCAGCGCCTGGTTGTACGTCAGGCCGCCGAAGATCGGCTGCGGGTTGTCGCCCGGGTTGGGACCGCTCGTATCGAGCGCTTGCGCCAGCTCGAAGATCTCCTGGAAGAAGTAGGGCATCTCCTCGGCTGCGTGCGCGTTGTTGAAGACGATGGCGTCAGCCAGCGTCTTCCCCGCCATCGGAACGCCGACGCGGGTAGCGAAGTACTTCTGCACGTCCAGCTTGAAGTCGAAGAGCAGCACGAGGAACTCGCCGTCGGCGGAGGCGAAGGTGAAGCCGGCGCCGTCGAGGTCGACGACCGTCGCTCCCGCCGCCTGGATGGCGGCGATGGCGTTGTCGAAGGCGGCGACGACCTGTGGGGGCGCATTGTCGATCCCCTGCCGCGTCACGCCGACCCGCGCGCCGCTCAGGCCGTGCGGATCGACGAAGGCGGTGTAATCGGCCGGAAGCGCCGGGCGTGCGCGCCCCGTTCCCTGCCAGCCGAGCGGCACGCCGCTCGTCGCCGGGTCGCCCTTGTCCGGCGTGCGGCTGACGATGACGTTGAGCGTCGCGGCGGCATCGGCGACGGTGCGACCGTGCGGGCCGACGGTGTCTTGCGTATGCGAGATGGGAACGACCCCCGACCGGCTGGTGAGCCCGATCGTCGGCTTGATACCCACCACGCCGTTGACGTTCGCGGGGCAGACGATGCTGCCATCGGTCTCGCTCCCGAGGCCGACGGCGGTGAAGTTCGCGCCGACCGACGCGCCGGAGCCTGAGCTGGAGCCGCAAGCGTTCCGGTCGAGCGAGTACGGGTTGTGGGCCAGCCCACCGCGGCCGGACCAACCGCTGGTGGAGAAGAACGAGCGGAAGTTCGCCCATTCGCTCAAGTTCGTCTTGCCGAGGATCACCGCTCCGCCGGCGCGGAGCTTTCCGGCGACGGTGGAGTCGCGCAGGGCCGGCTTGCCGGCGAGGGCGAACGAGCCGGCGGTCGTCTGCATCCGGTCGCCGGTGTCGATGTTGTCCTTGAGCAGGACGGGGATGCCGTGCAGCGGTCCCAGCACCCTGCCCTTGCTCCGCTGACTGTCCGCGTTCTGCGCGAGGATGAGCGCATCCGGGTTGAGCTCGATCACCGAGTTCACGCCGGGACCGTTCTGGTCGAGCGCGAGGATGCGGTCGATGTAGTACTGCGTGAGCTGGACCGAGGTGAGCGTACCCGCCGCCATCATCGATTGCAGCTCCACCACCGTCTTCTCGTTGAGGTTCGTCGGAGCCTGAGCGCTCGCCGCCGACGGCGCCGCGATCGCCGCCGCCGCGAGAAGCGCGCCGGCGAACGAGCGCGGGAAGGCCCGCTGTCCGACCCTGATGAATTCGCTGCGTGACATCTCCACTGCCTCCTGCCTGCGCGGCGGCTTGCGTCGACACCGATGTGTCCCGACCACCGAGTGCGCCAGGCGAGCTGATCGAACGTTTTTTGTATGGAGGGCGAGGGGAACCCCCGTCCCCTGGAACTTGCGCCAGCCGTGTTAGTTCGAGTGCGGAAGTCTTGTCAATACATCGCAGGTCTTTGTCCCACCCGGATTTCTTTGCAACGCAAAATCGCGCGTCTGCAAGACCCCCGGCCCTCACCCCCCGCGCGTGGAGAGTTTCTCGCCCTCGAACTGGGCGACGCGCTCGCGCCACACCTGCGGCCAAGGCATGCTGCGGAAGGTCGCCATCTCCAGGCAGACCAGCACCGTCTGCCCGACGACGCAACGCAGGCGCGTCTCCACGTTGTCGACGATGTACTCGAGGCGCGAGCTGCGCGTCCCCAGATACGCGGTGCGGACCTTGATCGAGAGCGGGTCGTCGAATCGCGCCGGCGCCAGGTATTCGATGGCCGCCTGGCGCACCACGGCCTGCACCGGAATCCGGCTCCCGCCCTCGAGCAGGATGCCGAGGTAGCGCAGGTACTCGATCCGCCCGAGCTGGAGCAGGTTCAGCCAGGTGGCGTTGCCCACCACGCCCTGCGCATCGATCTCGTCGTAGCGAACGCGGTGGCCGTGCGCGAAGCGGAACGCCGCGTCGATCGTGTCTTCGCTCACGCGGCGACCTGCAAAAGGAAGCTGCGGCCGCGCGGCGCGCCGACGCCGAAATACTCCGCGACCGTCGCGCCGAGGTCCGCGAACGATTCCCGCACCCCGAGCGCCGTTCCACGCGCCCGGCGGGGCGAGTAGGCGAGGAGCGGAACCTGCTCGCGGGTGTGATCGGAACCGGGGAAGGTGGGATCGTTGCCGTGGTCGGCGGTGACCACCAGCACGTCCTCGGGGCGCAGCGCGGAGGCGATGGCCGGAAGGGCGCGGTCGATCTCCTCCATGGCGCGCGCGTAGCCGACCGGGTCGCGGCGGTGCCCGTACAGCATGTCGGTGTCGACGAGGTTGACGAAGAGCAGCGAGGGCCCCAGGTCGCCGAGCAGCTCCTCCGTCTTGCGCAGCCCGTCGGCGTTGCCCTCGGTGTGTACCGAGCGGGAAATTCCGCGGCCGTCGTAGATGTCCGGGATCTTGCCCACGCCGACCACCTGCACACCGGCGTCCGCCAGCAGATCCAGCACGGTGCCCGGCGGCGGCTGCTGCGAGAAATCGCGCCGGTTGTACGTCCGGACGAACTTGCCGGGCTCGCCGATGAAGGGCCGCGCGATGACGCGCGCGATGCCGTACTTCTTGCCGACGGTGCGCGCGGCCTCGCACCAACGGTACAGCGTCGCGAGCGGCACTCTCTGCTCGTGCGCCGCGATCTGGAAGACGGAATCGGCGCTCGTGTAGACGATCGGCCAGCCGCTGGCGAGGTGCTGGGGCCCCAGCTCCTCGATGATCTGCGTGCCGCTCGCGGGCTTGTTCCCGAGGTATCCAGGCGCTCCGGAGAGCTGCAGCCATTGCTCCATCAGCTCGGGAGGGAACCCGTCCGGGAAGACGGTGAACCCTTTCTCCACCACGATTCCGACCATCTCCCAATGCCCGGTGGTGGTGTCCTTGCCACTGGACATCTCGGCCATGGTGCCGAAGCTGGCCCGCGGCGCGGGCGACGCCGGGCAGCCCGCGATCTCGGTCAGGTTGCCCAGGCCCCAGCTCTGCAGCGTGGGAAGGTGCAGCCCGCCCACGCGGCGCGCCATGTTGCCGAGCGTGTTCGCTCCCTCGTCGCCGTAGGCGGCGGCATCGGGGAGCGCCCCGGCGCCGCAGGAGTCGATCACCAGGATGACGAAACGACCCAAGAAGCCCTCCTGGGCTGGCGGCGGGCAGCTGGCGGCTGGCGGTCCACGGGAACCTAATACTGCGCGGGACCCGCGTTGTCTGCTGTCACGATCGCGACGCTGGCGGAGGCGCCGATCCGGTTGGCGCCAGCCTCGATCATCCTGCGCGCGTCCGCGGCGGTCCGGATGCCGCCGGACGCCTTCACGCCCATCCCGGCGCCGACCACCTGCCGCAAGAGCGCGACGTCCTCGACGGTCGCGCCGCCCGGCCCGAATCCGGTGCTGGTCTTCACGAACGCTGCGCCCGCCGCTTTCGCCAGCGCGGCTCCGATCGCCTTCTCCTCGCGGCTGAGCGCGCCGGTCTCGAGAATCACCTTGACGGCGCGCGGACGGGCGACTTCCACCACCGCCTCGATGTCCCGCAGCACCAGCGCGTAGTCGCGTGCGCGCAGCGCGGCGAGGTCCACCACCATGTCGAGCTCTTGCGCGCCGGCGGCGAGCGCCGTGCGCGCCTCGTCCACCTTCGCGCGAGTCCCGGCGATCCCGCGCGGGAAATCGACGACGCCGATGGGAAGCGTGCGGCAGCCGGCCAGGAGCCGCGCGGCGAGCGCGACGTTCGCGGGCCGCACGCAAACGGCCGCGAATCCGTACCTGCGCGCTTCCGCGCATGCCCTCGCCACGTCGTCCGTGGTCGCGTCGGTCCCCAACACCGTGTGATCGATCAGCGGCGCGAGGTCGCTCGGGTCCGGCATGAGGCCGGCGTGTTGTACTCTGCCGTCCCCGCAGGAGGCAAACCGTGCACCGAGAGCTTTTCCGTCGCGCCGCGCAGCTCGCGACCGAGTACCTCGAATCCCTTCCGGAGAGGCCCGTCGGCGCGCGGGCGACCCGCGAGGAGCTCGTCGCGGCGCTCGGCGGACCTCTGCCGGAGCGCGGGG
>JBJMQJ010000234.1:0-7230 GCA_045802765.1 Myxococcales bacterium | reverse complement strand
GGGCACGGTCCGGCGCCTGTCCGCCGCGGGCGAAAGCCGCCGCTTCATCGCGAGCGGGATCGCCGCCAACGGCGACGTCGCCGGATACGAGCTGCGCGGCGCGGACCGCCGTGCCGTCCTCTTCACCGCGCGAGGCCAGATGGTCGACCTCTCGGGCGGCAAAGGCAGCTACACCAGCGCCAACGTGGTGAACGCGGCAGGCCGCGTCGCGGGTGATTGGCTGACGCCCGGAGACGAGTATCACGCCTTCCTGCTCGACCCGGGTGGGTTCAGCGACCTGGGGACCCTCGGGGGAATCGAAAGCCTCGCCTTCGCCATCAACGAACGCGGGCAGATCACCGGTCAGGCGCAGCTCGCCAAAGGTCCTCGGCACGCGTTCCTCTGGGACGGCAAGCTGCGCGACCTGGGATCGCTCGGTGGGAACTTCAGCCGCGGCCAGGCCATCAACAGCCTCGGGCAGGTCGCGGGAATGTCGACGCTGACGCCCGGCGACGACGATCTGATCCACGCGGTGGTCTGGGACGGTCCCGCGATGCGCGACCTCGGAACGCTGCCTGGCCTGCCCTGGGTGTCCGCCACCGGCATCAACGACGGCGGCGTGGTGGTCGGCAACGTCTACAACAAGCTGTACGCCGATCCCGACGCAGACCCGGACGAGCCCGCCAACGCCCATTATGACAGTCGCGCCTACGTATTTCGCGAGGGCGTGATGTGGGACTTGAACGAGCTCATCCCGGACCTGCACATCCGGCTGCGGACCTCGCTCGGGATCAACGCCGCCGGGCAGATCCTCTGCAGCGAAGGGCAGGTCGATCAGGAGCGGGCGCACGCTTTCGTCCTCACACCTCGTTGAACGCCGCCGGACCGCGCGGCCACGGCGTATTGTTCCCGGGCTTCACTCTCCGGTAGTCTCCCGACAGCCCGCCATCCGGTTTTTGGAGAGGGAGCGTTCCGGATGCTCAGCGAAGACGAACAACTTTCGATCGTCCGGGCCCTGACGGTCACCGATCCCTCGCCCGACCCCGAGTCGGACGAGCTGATCCGGTACGTCGCGCGTGCCTGCAACGCGCCGATCGCCTTGCTGGCCCTGGTCGGGCGCAGCCGCATCTGGTTCAAATCGCGCCTCGGAGTCGAGCTTACCGAAGCTACGAAGTTCGCCCTGCCGCGGGACCTGGAGGTGATCGAGGACGCGAGCACCGATCCCCGCGGCGCCGGCCAGCCGCTTCTCGCGCTGGTTCCGGGCGCGCGCTTTCTCGCGGTCGCGCCGCTCCACGAGGGGCAGACGGAGATCGGCGCCGTCGCCGTCCTCGATCGCAAGGCGCGCACGCTTTCGCCCAGCCAGGCCGACGCGCTTCGTTCCGCCGCGAGCCAGGCGCTGGGGCTCTTGAAGCTTCGCCGGCGCGTGCGGCTGCTCGAGGCGCTGCTGGAGTCCTCGCCCGACCAATTCTACGCGTTCGACTCGCACGGCCGGTACATCTACGCCAGCGAACGCGGCGCCCGCGCGATGGGTTTCGAGAGCGCGCAGATGCTCGGGCGCACCTGGCAGGAGCTCGGTTGGGACCCGAGCTACACGGCGGATTTCTACGCGATGCTCAGGCTGGCGCTCACCACCGGGCGGGTGATCGAGGACGCGCGGGCAGTCTCGACGCCGGCCGGCGTGGTGCACCACGAGTATGCGCTCGCGCCGCTGCGGGGGCAGCGTGGCGAGGTCGAAGGCGTCGCGGTCACGGCGCGCGACGTGACGGCGCGAGTGGCGGCCGAGTCCGAGAAGCAGGCGGCGCTCGACACGGCGCAGCGGGCCGTGCGCCAGCGCGACGACGTCCTGGCGGTGGTGTCGCACGACCTGCGCAACATGCTGAACGTCTTCCGGTTGACGGCATCGTCACTGGCAAACGAGCTGCCCGAGGACGCCGGGCTCGCGCGCGATTTCGTCGGCCGGCTGGAGCGGCAGGCGGACGCGATGAGCCGGCTGGTGGACGATCTCGTCGACGTCGCCCGCATCGACGCCGGCACCCTCCGCGTCGTCCGGACGACCTGCGACGCGCGCACGCTCGCCCAGGACGCGCTCCTCGCGGTGCAGCCGCTCGCGGATCAGAAGGGCATCGCGCTCGCTGCCGATCTGCCCGGGTCCGGGCCGCAGGTGAACTGCGACCGTCATCGCATCCTGCAGGTCTTCGCGAATCTGTTGGGGAACGCGGTCAAGTTCACCGAACAGGGTGGGGTCCGGCTCGAGATGGCCGTCGACGACCGCGAGGTGTGCTTCTCCATCTCGGACACGGGCGCCGGGATCTCCCCGGAGCATCTCCCGCATCTATTCGAGCGATACTGGCAGGCGCGCGAAGGCGAGCGCTCCGGCGCCGGGTTGGGCCTCTACATCGCCAGGCGCATCGTCGAGGCGCACGGCGGGCGGATCTGGGCGGACAGCGCGCGCGGGAAGGGCACGAGGATCTCGTTCACGCTGCTCCGGCCGCAACCGGCGCAGTAGACGGGCAAGCGCAGCGCCTCTGACACGAATGGAGGACGACATGCGTCCATTTCGGCTTCCGCGATCCCGGCTCACCAGTTGCTGCGGCCACGGCACCGCTCCGGCGGCGCCCCGGACCGGTCGCCGCGGGTTCCTCACGATGACCGCTGCGGGCATCGCGGGGCTCGCCTCCCTGCGGTCCGGCGAGGCCGCGGCGCAGGTCCGGGCGTTCCCGCCTCCCCCGCCCGCGGTGAGCCCGGTGGAAGGGCTGATCGACTTCCATCTCCACTCCGCCCCGGACGTCTTCGGGCGAGGCCTCGACGACGACGAAGCCGCGGCGCTCTACCGCGACAACGGCATCGAGGCGGTGGTCATGAAGAGCCACGTGGTGCCGACCGCGGACCGCGCCTGGCTCGCGCGCAAGCATCAGCCCGCCGTCAAGGCCTTCGGCGGCATCGTGCTCAACGCGGCGGTCGGGGGCATCAACCCCGACGCGGTCCAGTGGATGTGGCGCATGCAGGGCGGGTTCGGACGCGTCGTCTGGTTCCCCACCTTCGACGCCGATCACCACGTCAAGCATTTCAAGGATGCCCCCGAAGGCATCAAGGTCCTCGCGCCGGACGGGACCGTGCTTCGCGCCGTGCGCGACGTGCTGAAGATCTGCGCCCAGCAAAAGCTGGTCGTCTGCACCGGTCACCTCTCGCCCGCCGAATCGCTCGCGCTCGCCCGCGCGGCGCGCGACGCCGGCTGCGATCGCATCGCGATCACGCATTCCGAGTTCGAGGTGGTGAACCTCTCGCTCGAGGAGATGAAGCAGGCAGCGGCGATCGGCGCAAAGATGGAGATCTGCGCGATGGGCCCGCTGATGGGACCGGGTGCGCACCTTTCGTGGATGCGCTCCTGGCGGCAGGTCCCGGCCAAGGAGTCCGCCGACCGGATCAAGGCAGTGGGAGCGGAGCATTTCCTTCTCGCCACCGACCTCGGACAGACGGGGAATCCCTCGCCGCCCGACGGCTACAAGCTGCTCGTCGCGGCATTGCTCGCCGAAGGCATCACGAAGGATCAGATCCGCCAGATGGGCCGCGAGGTCCCCGGGCGCTTGCTGATGGGCTGAGGAGGAAGCCTCGCTCGAGGCTGCCCTTGCAGCGTCAGCGCGCCCCGTTCGACGCCGTGGGCGGCGCGATCGGCTTGGTCGCGACGAGCCAGGCGCGGAGGATGGCGTTCCAGTGCGCATCGGTGATCTGGTCGTTGGGCGTGACCCAGATGTGGCGCGCGCCGCCCTCGACCGACGCGCTGAGCGCCGCCGCCAGGTCGTCGGGAGAGATCGGCTTGGCGTCGCGTCCCCACAGCCCGAGCGACATGGTCCAGCGGCCCGGTTCGAGCGTGGCGGCGAGCCGCGCGGCCAGATCGCGTGAGGCAGCGGGCGCGAGGCCCTCCAGCGCGTAGTAGTTCCACACGACCAGCCGGTCGGCGACGTGCTGCAGCCGGGCGTAGTCGTGGCCGTGATCCTTTCCGTCGCGCCGCAGGTCCTTCCAGCTGGCCGCCACGTCCAGATAGAGCGGCTTTCCATGCTGGTGCGCCGCCGCGGCCGCGCGCGCGACGAACTTCTCCACCAGCCCGCTCTTCCATTCCCAGACGCTGGGGTCGTCGACGTTGACGCGCCCCCGCCAATCGCGTGGCCAGGCCGCCCTTCCGGTCGCCTTGGCATAGGAGGCGAGATCGCGAGCTCCGAAGGAGGTGTGGCGGTACGCGGCCTCGGTCACGTCGATGGCGTCGACCGGATAGTGCCCCGCGACGTACCCGATCATCTCGACGACCAGATTGCCGAACTCGCCGTCGGCCAGCTCGGTCAAGCTGACCTGCTCGGAGTGAGGCGTGCCGTCGGCCTGGACGGCCCCGGTGCCGGCGTGCGTCTGGATCCACTTCGGGGCGTAGAGATCGATGAAGGCCGCCACCTTGAACCCTTTGTCGTGCAGCTCCTGCGCCGCGGTGAGGAGGAGGTCCTTGGGCTCGCCCTTCTGATGGTTGGACCAGCGCTCCTCGTGACCCGCCCAGCGGAAGTAGGTCCACTCCGTGCGGCCCGCGCCGATGCCGATCTCGTCGCCCATCTTGATGAGCGGCCGGTCGAGCACCTTGCGGGTCGCGTCTCGCCAGTCGGACCAGGCGTCGAAATGCGTCGACAGCGAGAGGTGGAACGCGGGCCGCGCCGCCTCGTCTCCGGCGATCTGCATCGACCCCGGCGGCGAAGGCGCTTCCGAACGTTGGCGCATCATCCACGTCCAAGTCGTCACGCCCCCCGCGATCGCCACGGCGACGAGCGAAGCGGCAAACGCCCATTGGCGCGGCATTTCCGGCGCCGGACCGAGGCGGCGGATCTTCTCCCATTTCTCCTCGGCCTTCCGCATCTCTTTCCACCAGGAGTAGAGGGCCACTGCGTTGTAGAAGTAGGAGACGGGAACGATCAGCGCGCCCCAGGGAAGGTACAGCAGATCTCCGAAGTTGCCGTCGAGCAGGATGGCGTAGACGGCCACCGCGAAGAAGAACGAGAGACCCAGCCAGCTCGCCATTTCCCACGGGCCCTGGATGGGCAGCCAGCCTCGCGTCACCGCCAGCGGCAGGGCGAGGAGCAGCCCGACCTGGAGCAGCGGCACCAGCGCCATGTTGGCGAAGTTCAGCGGCAGGTAGAAGGAGAAGGGCCAGGCGCCACGGCGGAAGAAGAGGCCGCGATGAAGCGCCGCCACCTTGAGGTAGCTGCGCATCCACCGCACCCGCTGCTTCCACAGCGCGCCGAGCGTCGCCGGGCAGTCGGCGAGGACGGCGGGCTCGGGGTCGAACACGACGCGCTTGCGGTGCTGATGCAGCCGCCAGGTGATCTCCAGATCTTCGCCCCAGAGCGGCCGGAAGCCGCCGATCTCCTCCAGCACGCGGCGCCGGACGGCGCCCAGGTTTCCCGAGATGATCGGCAGGCAACCGATCACCGAGAGCGCCCGCCGGACGAATCCGGTCCCGATGTGCGTGGTGATGGCGAGCAGCTTCTGCAGTCCCGTGCGCGCCCGCAGGGGCATGTCGTTGCCGCACACCGCGTCGATGGCTGGATCCGCGAACCAGCGCACCATCTTCGCCACCGTCTGGCGCAGGAAGAGGCTGTCCGCGTCGGTGTAGAGCACCACCTCGCCGGTCGCGGCGGCGATGCCCTTGTTGAGCGCCGTCGCCTTCCCGGCATTCTGCTGCCGGATCAGGCGGATGCGGCCCTGCTCGTGCAGGTCGAGGATGCGATCGGCCGTCGCGTCGGTGGAGCCGTCGTCCACCACGATGACTTCCAGCTCGGGGTACTCCGATTCGAGCAGCGTCTCGAGCGCGACGCGGATCGTCCGTTCCTCGTTGTAGGCGGGGACCACCACGCTCACGCGCTCGCGGAAGGGCGGGAGCCGCCGGAGCGCGCGGCGCTTCCAGATCTCGTAGGCGACGGTCAGCGGGACGTAGAGCGCGCCCTGGATCCCGAGCAAGAAGACGACCAGCCCGAAAGACCAGAAGAGGGCGCGGAGCAGATCCATTCACCGCACCATGTTGAGCGTGCGGAACGCCATGGCGAAGTGCACGCCGATCTGCATCCCGCGGTGGGCAGCGCGCCCCTGGATCACCTGCGGGTCCATGTAGGTCCGGTGCTCCTGGGTGCGATGGAAGGCGCAGGCCCGGAGGTGGTCGTCGATGTAGTGCGTGATGTCGACGTAGAAGTTCGGGTTGAACTGGTCGGTCGTCGAAACGTCCTCGTAGCAGAGGACGGTCCGCACCGATCGCGCCGCCTCGCGCGTCGCGGCGAAGACCGCGCGATGGTCGCCGTGCACGTCGACGTCCGTGTGGGTGAGGACCATGGTGGCGCCCAGCTCCTTGATCTTCGCCTCGATCGCTCCTTTCACCTCGGGAATTCTCTCCTGCAAGCCCGTATCGGGGAAGTCGAGGATCCAGTTGCCGTCCAGTGCGAGGAAATCGGCCGCCTTCTTCGTCTCCACCTCCCGCTGTCCGTCGCGCTCCGTCCCTTTCTCGCCGCGGGTCAAGGTGAGGCCGTAGACGCGCGCGCCGCTCGCCTTCAGCTTGAGGATCAGCCCCGCGCAGCCGAGCTCGATGTCGTCCGGATGAGCGCCGAGCGCCAGGACCACGTCACCCTCGAATTCGCGCACCTTGGGCTCCAGTCGCAGCGCGGTGACGAAGGCGACGCCGAGGCCGAGGAAGAGCACCACGTCGCTCACGGCCTCGAACACCCGCGCATCGAACCACGACCAGGGGACGCCTTTGATCGAGTGCGCGACGAGACCCAGCGCGACGAATCCGGGCATCACGTACATGGCGAACGTGCGCGCCGCGGGCCGGCGCTGCAGGGAACGCCGGGAGCGCCGGACGACCAGCACCACCACCGGCAGGAGGACCGCGTACGCGAGCAGCTCGAGCCAGTCGGAGGCGGTCCGCACGGGCGCGAGCCTGGCCTCGCGATCCAGTTCTGCGACGAGCTGGTTGGCCCCGGCGCCGCTCGGGCTCATCCGCAGCGCCATCCCGGCGTGCTCGCGCGCGAGCGAGAGCTTGCCGAGCGCCAGTTAGATGCGCCCGAGCGCGGCAAGGCTGTCCGCGCCGGCGGGAATGAGCTGTGCCACGCGAAGCCAGGTGTCCCGTGCGCTCGGCCAGTCCTGCTTCTGCTGGTACGTCTCGGCGAGGTGCCGGAGCACGTCCGGGTCGGACGGGGCGAGCGCAAGCGCGCGGCGCAGCGCCTCGAT
>JBJMQJ010000233.1:0-24880 GCA_045802765.1 Myxococcales bacterium | reverse complement strand
GGAAGGTCTCCACGTCGCGGCGGAACCCGTGCGCCGGATGGCCGTAGGGATGGTGCGCGCCATATCCGAACGCGACGACCGCGCGCGCCGCCACGCTGCTCGGCTCGTCCAGGTCGCTCTGCAGCGACGCCAGCGTGCGGCGGCGCGCCGAGGCCACCTCCTCGTCCGGGAACGACGGCTCGAGCGCGACCTCGAGCAATGCGTCGAGCGCCCGCACCGAGAGGTCACCCGGGACGGTGAGCGTCATCGCGGCCTCGTCGAGCGACACCTCGATGCCCAGTCCCGTGCCCATGCTCTCGATCAACTCGTCGACGCCGCGCGCGTCGCGCCGCATCGTCCCGCGCCGCAGCAGATCGGCCGTGAACTGCGCCAGCCCCGCCTTGCCGCGTGGGTCCTCCGCGGCGCCGGCGGGCACGCTGAGGCGTGCGTGGAACAGCGGCACGGCGCGCCGCTGGATGGCGAGCAAGGTGAGCCCGGACGGCTCCTGCACGATCTGCAGCGGCGGCAGCGCAACGTCCCGGATCACGCCGCCACCTCTTCCGGGAGCTCGCCGGGGAGCAGCGTTATGAGATTCCGCCGGTGCGGCGCGAAGGTCGTCTTCGCGACGCGCTGGACGTCCGCGGGCGTCACCGCCTGATACCGGTCCGGGAGATCCAGGAACGCGCGCCAGGTGCCGAGCATGACCTCCATCTGTCCCAGCGTGTGCGCCCGGCCATTGGCCGTCTGCAGCCCGCGCAGGAGCCCCGAGCGGACGAAGTTCTTCGCCCGCTGCAGCTCCGCCTCGCTCATCGCCTCGCCGCCCACCCGCGCGAGCTCCGCCCACAGCGACGACTCCGCGCGCGCCGGATCGACGCCAGGGTTCAGCTTCAGGGAGATCTGGAAGATCCCCTGATCCATGCGCCAGCCGAAGTACACGTTGGCGTCCACGCATAGCTCCTGCTCGTACACCAGCGCGCGCTTGAGGCGCGCTCCCTCGCCGTAGCTGAGCGAGGCCTCGATGAGGTCGAGCACGAGCGAGTCGGGCTGGCGGCCGTTGGGCGTGCGAAACCCCGCCAGGAGCGCGGGGGCCTGCGCCGGGTAATGGATCAGCGCGCGGCGCTCGCCCTTCTGCGGCGGCTCGCCGTCGGCGACGTCGGGCAGCGGATCGCCCTGGCGGATCGCCCCGTACAGCTTCTCGAACCGCTCCAGCGCCTGGCCCGGGTCGAAGTCGCCGACCAGCACCACCGTGCAGTTGTTCGGCGCGTAGTAGGTGCGGAAGTATCGCTCGCAATCCTGCCGCGTGATGCGGTTCAGATCGCTCATCCAGCCCACCACGGGCCAGCGGTAAGGGTGCGCCTGGAAGGCGAGTGCCGAGAGCGCCTCGTCCATCATGCCGTCCAGGTCGTTGTCGGTGCGGAAGCGGCGCTCCTCCTTGACGACCTCGCGCTCGCGCTGGAGCGAGTCGTCGTCGATGAGGAGCGAGGCCATCCGGTCCGATTCGAGATCGAGCACCAGCGGCAGCGCCTCGGCGGCGAAGTCCTCATAGTAGGCGGTGACGTCGGTCGAGGTGTACGCGTTGCTCGTCCCCCCGGCGGACTCCAGCCGGCGATCGAACTCCTTGGGCCCGTACTTCTTCGAGCCGTTGAACATCATGTGCTCGAAGAGGTGGCTGATGCCGGTGATCCCCGGGCGCTCGTTGCGCGAGCCGACGCGGAAGAAGCTGTACAGGGTGGCGATGGGGAGCCCGTGGTCGGGCAGGAGCCTGACCTGCAGCCCGTTCGGCAGCGCGTGCTCCTGCACGGGGAAGTCGCGGGAATCGAGCGCCATCTACTCTCCCTGTTCCTCGCTTGCCCGGCCGCCCGCCTGGCGCGCGAGCAAGAGCTGCTCCGCCGGAGTGAGGAGCTTCTTGCGGGCGTTGCAGGGCTTGCAGCTGGCGACCACGTTGCTCCTCACGCTGCGGCCGCCCCGTGCCACGGGCACCACGTGGTCCATGGTCAGCTCGCGCTCCCCGAAGGCGCCGCCGCAGTAGGCGCACGCCCCCCGCTGCAGACGCCGCCGCCACCAGGCGCTGGCGCGCAGCTGCCTCGCCTTTTCCCTCTCGCGGCGCACGTGCGCGGGATCGGCCTCCACCTCCACCCAGGTGGGTACTTCCAGGTCCTCGGCCACGGAAAGGTTGTAACCCGGAAGCGCAATTTCCGCCTCCCGCCGGCCATGGCACGAGGAGTGCGAAGCACCCCGTCGGGGAGGGGGTCATGCGCAAGGGGACCGGGCTCCTGGCAGGTGCGGTGGCGGTCGCGGCGGCGGTGGCGCTGGCGCGGTGCGGGAGCAGCGAGCGGATCGTCCCGCCGCCGCCCGATGCAGGGACCGGCGGAACCGGCACCGAGCCGGCCGATGCGGGCGGCGCCGGCGCGCAGGATGCCGGCGGTTCCGATGCGGGCGCTGCGGACGGCGGCGCGACGGACGGCGGCGCAAGCGATGCCGGCCCGGCCACGATCGCTCCACCCGTGCTCGCAACGCCTGCCCAAGCGGACGTGCAGCGCTTCCCCGGCCCGGCCCTCTTCGGGGCTTCGATGGACGAAGGAGGGAACCTCTGGGGCGTCTCGACCGATGCGCTCTGGCTGTGGCGGTCCGGCGGCAAGGGCTGGGAGAAGTTCGACAACCACAAGTCAGGTGGCGTGCTCGGCAATGGCCACGCCAACGACGGCTTGCTCAGCGTGGCCGGCGGAGCGCCGGGCGAGGCGTGGATCGGCTACCGCGGCCTGTTCCTCAACGGCGACGAGGAAGACGATCCCTCCATCGTTTCGGAGGCCATCCGCACCAGCGGGGGAGCGGACCGCGTCTCGGCGGTGCCCGGGGGCCTGGCGCTCCGCGACCACCTGGTCTTCTGGACCGGCCCGGGCATCCTGGCCGCGGAGCCGAAGGGGCGGTGGAAGGTCCGCAGCATCTGGAGCATCCTCTACAACCACGGCCCGCACGGCATCCCCGGCGACGTGTTCTTCGGCGGCAATCACGGCATCGGCATGTTCCGCCAGCGCATCCAGGCAATGGACGAGCACGCCCACGCGGCGTGGAACTTCTGCCCCGCCTCGATGTATCCCGAGTGCAGCCTGATGACCGGCGACCACAAGGGCATCGCCATCGCGGCCGACGGGAACGTGTGGATGGGCGCGGACTTCGCCGCGGAACGCCTCTCGTACATGGACCAGCCCGGCGGCGACCTCTACGCGTGGGTCGACAACGACGTGGACGTTCCCAAGCCGGACGGCCTCCGCCTTTGGGTCAACCGCAGCAACGACACGCAGCACCCCGAGTGGGGAGGGCGCGACTTCGTCACCGCGATGGCGTTCGACGCCTGGGGCGACCTGTGGGTCAGCTCGTACATGAACGGCGTGGCGCGCCTACCGATGAAGGGCTCCTTCTCCGCGGCGAGCTCGTGGAGCGAGGTCGAGTACTGGTCGCACCGACGCGGCGACAAGGTGCCGGGATGGACCGATCGGTCGGACAACGTGTGGAGCCTGGTCGCCGATCCCGACGGGAGTATCTGGGTAGGAGGCCCGCAGGGCGCATTCCGCTTCGTGGGCAGGACTGGGCAATGGATTTCCTACGGGGGCGCGATCCCCGGACCGAGCGTGAACCAGATCTCCCTGGACCCGCGGCCCGGCTCGCGCGGTGTCGTGTTCGCGACGGATTCGGGCGCGTTCGTCTACACGGGAAAATGACGCAATTCGAAAGCTCAGCGCCGGCCTAGGTCGCGGCGGCTGGCGGCGACTTGTCGCACGCTCCCTCGGCCGCCTTGGCACGCGGCGTGTACCTCGCCCTCCCCGGTCGGGAGGTGGACATGGGCCGGCGCTGGGCGGTGGCGTGCGTCGTTGTCTTCGTGGCGGGCTGCGGAGACGGGGGAAAGCAGCAGGTCCGTTCAGTGACGGACGCAATCGCGGTCGACCCCGGCTCGTACGATTTCGGCGACGTGGCGCTCGGCCGCGAGGAGCGCGGCGAAGTCGCCGTGCGGAACGACGGCGTCCGCACCACGACCGTCGAGTCGATCCCCGGCGCGGCGCGCACGCCCGATTTCGAGGTCGACGGGCTGCCTCTGACGCTGCGCGCCGGCGAGGCGGTCCGGGTGCGGGTCCGCTTCCACCCGAGCGCGCTCGGGATGCGCTCCAGCCGGTTCCAGCTCGGCACGCCCGTCACCGCCGCGACGCAAGGCGTGGACGTGCGAGGACACGCCGTGCGCGGCCTGGCGCAGCTCTCCGTCCAGTCGCTCGACTTCGGCGACGTGGTCCTCGGGAAGGCCGTCTCGCTCACGTTCAACCTCACCAACAACGACGGCCACGCACGCACCGACGTCCGCATCGAAGCCCCTTCCGGGCCAGACGCCGGCGCCTTCCACTCTTCCCGCGAAGGCGCCGTCTCGCTGGGCGCGGAGGAGTCCGCCACCGTCCAGATCGACTTCACGCCCGCGCGCCTGGGCGCCGCCCAGGCCACGATGCAGATCACTCCCTGCCCGACGTGCAGCCCTCTTCCTTTCGTGCTCTCCGGAAACGGCGTCATCAGCCTGCTCGACGTGCAGCCCCCGCGCATCGACTTCGGCCTGGTGCGGCTGGGCAGCGCAAAGCAAGCGGCCTTCACCGCCCGGAACACCAGCAAACGGCCGCTGGTGGTCACCGGCGTTGCCATTCCGGACGGCGACTACTCCGTGCAGCTCGCGGGGAATCCCGCATTCCCGCTCACGCTGGCGCCGGGGCAGACGATCTCCGCCACCGCGCGATTCGCCCCGACGCAGCTCGGCCCGCAGGAGCGACACGCGAGCATCATGGCCTCGGAAGGCGCGCCCGGAGACCTCGACATGGTCGGCACCGGCTACGGTCCGGTGATCGACGCGCGGCCCGATCCCCTCGACCTCGAGGCGGCGTCGATCGGCACCACCCGCCCGAAGAAGCTCTTCCTCACCAACGTCGGCCTCGACCCCACCGGCCGCGATCCGCTCGTGGTCCAGCGCGTGACCTTGAAAGGCGATCCGGCGGTGTGGTCCTTCAGCACCCCGCCTCTGCCTTGGACCATCGGCCAGCCCGGAAACCAAGGCGTCCTCACGGTCCGCTTCACGCCCAATCAACCGCGGCAGGAGAACGCCTTCCTGGTGATCGAGTCGAACGACGGGTTGCACCCCTCGATCGAGGTCCCGATGACCGCGCTGGGCCGGCAGCTCCTGCCCTGCGACGTGACCGTCTACCCCTCGACGACGGTGGATTTCGGGCTCGCGCCCGTCTTCCACCCGACCACGCAGGGCTTCGAGCTGATCAACGCGGGGTCGGAGGACTGCATCTTCGGCGAGCCGGACATCATCGCCGGCGGCCCCGAGTTCCACTGGCCCGGCCTGGTCGCGCCGGCCGGTCGAACCATTCCGCCAGGCGGCCGCATGTCGGTCCGCGTCGAGTTCACGCCGCAGGCCGCGCGCGACTACAGCGGGCAGGTCGAGTTCTACATGAGCAACCCCGGGCTCCAGGCGCCGGTGGTCAACCTGCGCGGCACCGGCGACGACGGCTGCTTCTCCGTGACGCCAGGGGCAGTGGACTTCGGCGGCACGACTCCGGGTTGCAGCCTGCCCGAGCACTTCGCGTACGCCACCAACCAATGCAGCCAGCCCGTGACGGTGACCGCCGCGCGGATCACCCCGGGGAACTTCAGCATCAGCACCATTCCGGGCCTGCCCTTCACCGTGCCGCCCAACTCGCAGGTGCCGATCGGCATGCGCTACACCGCCAAGACGCTGGGCGACGACGTCGCCTCGCTCCAGGTGTGGATCTCGACCCGCGCCGCGCCCTTCCAGGTGGGGCTCACCGCCGGCGCGGTGCCGCCGGACACCGTGCTCGACAGCTGGGACCAGTCCACGCCCAAGGTCGACATGCTGATCGTCATCGACAATTCGGGCTCGATGGACGACGAGCAGAAGGCGCTGGCGGCGAACCTCGATCACCTCTGGAACCGCATCGCGCTCGCCAACGCGGACTTCCACATCGCGGTCACCTCCACCGGCATGACGCCCTACACGGCGGGCTGGACGCAGTGCCCCGGGGGCGCGAACGGCGGCGAGGCCGGCCGGTTCTTCCCGGTGGACGACTCGCGGCCGCGCATCCTCACGCCCACCACCCCGAACGTGAAGCAGGCGCTCTTCGACAACACCAAGGTGGGGTTGTGCCACTGGGACGAGCGCTTCTTCGACCCGGTTCTGGCGGCGCTGACGCCTCCGCTGGTCGGGTCCACAAAGGCTCCGGGTACGCCCTGGCCCGACGACGGCAACGCCGGCTTCCTGCGCGACGATGCCCGCCTGGCGCTGCTCGCGGTGAGCGATGCCGACGACGACAACGACGTCGTCAATCCGCCTCCGGTGTCCGAGATGGTCGGCAAGCTGTCCCAGGTGAAGAAGGGCGCGCTGGACCTGATCTCGTTCGCGGGCATCGTCGGACTGCGCATGTGCAACAACGTGGAGCAGGTCGGCAAGCGCTACGCGGAGATCGCGCAGCAGATGAACGGAAAGCTCTACGACATCTGCGACCTGAACAACTTCGGCGCGATGCTCGACGACGCGCTCGGCACGCTTCTCTTGCCGCTCTCGAGCTTCCCGCTCTCCGCGTATCCCCGCGACGCGGCCGCCATCTCGGTCACCGTGAACGGCGACCCGCGGACGGACTTCCGCTACGACCCGGCGACGAACCGGATCGTGTTCCCGCAGGACTCCGTTCCGCCTCCAGGCTCGCACATCACCGCCACGTTCGAACCGGCCTGCAACTGACGCGGCGGGCGGAAGGGGGCTCGCGCCCCCTGACCGCGGCGTGCCAATTCGCCGCAATTCCGCAAGCGGCACGCCGCAAGCCGCAAGCCCCTGGTATTTTGGCACACCGGAGGGGCCACCGGTGTCCCCTCGTGCAGGAGGTCGCGGGTTCTGGACCCCCGGGAAAGGGTCGCCGAGCTCTACAAGACGTACGGCTCCGCCATCTACCGGCGGTGCCTGCGGCTGCTCGGCGACAAGGAAGCGGCCCGGGACGCGACCCAGGAGGTCTTCGGGAAGCTCATGCGCGACGCCCGCAAACTGGAGAGCCGGGACACGGCGCTGCCGTGGATCTACCGGGTGGCCACGAACCATTGCCTGAACGTGCGCCGAAACGCAGGTCGCCGGGGCGAGGAGCCGCTGCCCGAGCTGGAGATGGCCGTCTCGGATACTCCGGACGCGGTTCCCGAGCGGCAGCTGGTCCAGCGCGTCTTGGCGCGGTTCGATTCGCAGACGCAGGCGGTCGCCGTGGGCGTGTTCGTCGACGGCATGGAGCACGAGGAGGTCGCGCAGGCGCTGGGGATCTCGCGCCGCACCGTCGCCCGCAAGCTGGAGCGGTTCGTCGGCAACGCACGCAAGTACCTGGTGAGGAGCGAGCCGTGAACCGCCACCCTTCCGAGCTCGCGCTGGAGGCGTACCTCTTCGACCGCGAGACGTCGCCCTTCGCCGTGCACGTGGGCGGTTGCGAGCGCTGCCGCGCGCGGGTCGCGCGCATGGAGCGCGAAGGCGAGGACTTCCGCCGCTTCGTGCTTCCGGCCACGCTCGACGCGGTGCTGGAGAAGAACGCGCCCGAGCGCCGCAAGAAATGGTTGTGGGCGCTCGGGATCGCGCCCGTCGCCGCGGTCGCCGCGTTGATCGTCGCCATCCGTCCGGCGCAGCCGCCGGACGACTATGTCGGTCCGAAGGGCGGCATGAGCCTCGTCGCCTATCTGGGAGCGCCGGGCGGCGCGAAGGCCGTCCGCGACGGCCAGGCGGTGAACGCCTCCGCGCCCCTGCGGTTCTCCGTCGCACCCCAGGGCCGGTGCAATCTCTGGATCGTCTCTGTTGACGAATCCGCCCAGATTTCGCGGATTTACCCCGCTCAGGGGGACGGCGGGGCGCCGGTTGCCAGGCAGGGCGCGCTCCCGGGCGGCGCGGTGCTGGATGGGCGGGCAGGCCTCGAGCGGTTCTATGCAGTGTGCAGCCCCAACCCTCTCGGGTACGACACCCTGACGAAAAGTGTGCGCGCGAGTGTCCACCGGCCGGACGATGTCCGCAAGGGCCCGGCCCTGGCTGGCCTGCCCAAGGGCACGCGCCAGACGTCGCTCCTCGTGGAAAAGCGCCCGTGAGACGCCTCGCCGCCCTCGCCGCTTGCGCCGCGCTCGCGCTGCCCTGTGCGGCGCGGGCCGCTGCGCGTTTCGCCGTGGTGATCGGCAACAATCACGGCGCCGCGGGGCGTGCGCGGCTCTGGTTCGCCGAGAAGGACGCCGAGCGCTTCGCCGGCGCGCTGCGCGAGCTGGGAGACTTCGCGTCCGATCGCGTCGTGCTGCTGCAGGGCGGGACGCCCTCGGCGGTGCACGAGGCGCTCGCCGCGACCGAGGCGCGCATCGCCGCGGCCCGCGCCGCCGGAGAGCGCGCGCTGCTCGTCGTCTACTTCTCCGGCCACGCCGGTTCGCAGGGATTGGAGCTGGGCGACCAGCGCATCGGCTACGACGAGCTGCGCAAGTCGGTGACCTCCTCGGCGGCCGAGGCCAAGGTGGCCATCGTCGACGCGTGCGAGGCCGGCGCGCTCACGCAGGTGAAGGGCGCCCTGGCAGCGCCGGCGCTCGACTTCCCGCTGCCCGAAGATGCCGTGCAGGGCACCGCCTTCCTCGCGTCCACCGCGGTGGGCGAGTCGGCGCTGGAATCGCAGGCCATCGGCGGGAGCTTCTTCACCCATCACCTCGAGGTCGCGCTGCGCGGGGCCGGCGACATGGACGGGGACGGCCAGGTCACGCTCGCGGAGGCGTTCCGCTACACGTCGTCACGGACGGTGGCGGGCACGGCGGGCACCGAGTCGGGCGCCCAGCACCCCACCTACGAGTTCAAGATGTCGGGCCGCGGCGACGTCATCCTCGCCGACCTGCGCCGGGCCGAGGCCAGCCTGCGCATCCCCGCCGACCAGGGCGCGACGTATCTCTTGCGCGGCCCCCGCGAGCTCCTCGCGGAAGTGCCCGCGGCGACCGCCCCGATCACCCTCGCGCTGCCGTCGGGCCACTACGCCGTCGAGCGGCGGTCCGATCTGGGGCGCGCGACCGCGCAGCTCGATCTCGTCCGCGGCGACGTGCGCGACATGCCTCCGATGCGCCCGACGCGCTATGAAATGGCGCGCGCCAAGGGCGGGCCGGTTCCCACGCTTGCCTACCTCGGCGGCGGCGTCGCGAGCTATCCGCTCGCGCATTTCGGCTTCGCTCCCCTCCTCCGCGCCGGGGTGCGGCAGGAGCTCGGCCAAATGGTCGCGCGGCTCCGCGTCGACGTGGCGCGGCAGCAGGTGTTCGACCAGGGCCTGCAGTACAGCTTCTCGCGAGTCGGCGGAACGCTGGGCCTGCTCACGCCCGTCTGGTTCGGCCGCGTGATGGTCGAGGCTGGCGGCGAGGTGGGCTACGGCTGGTCGTGGCAGGACATCTCGGGCGGACCGAGCAGGTCGGGAGGCGACCTCTTCGCCGGACCCACCGCTACGGTGACGACGCGCCTCGGGCCGGTGCGCGTCGGCCTCGACGGATCGGTCGGCGCCCAGCTCTTCAAGGTGAACGGCGAGTCGACGCTCCGCCCCCAGGGGTCGCTCGGCTTCGTGGTGCTGTTCGGGATGGGCCGATGAAGCGGCTCCTCCCTGCCCTGTTCCTCTCAGTGGCCTGCGGCGCCGGCCTGGTCGACCACGGCGGAGTCGATCTGCAGACGGTCGGAGGGTTGCAATGCACGCCGCCGCAACAGGACTGTGGCGGTTCCGCGTGCGTTTCGACCGAGAGCGACGTGAACAACTGCGGAGCTTGCGGGCTGGTCTGCGCCACTCCGCAGCACGCGACGAGCACGTGCAAAGGGAGCGGTTGCGGGTTCACCTGCCATCAGGGCTTCTTCCAGTGCGCCTCGCAAGGCTGCTGCCCCGCCAGCGCGCTCGCCGCGGGCGGCGATACGACTTGCGCGGTGGCGGACGGCACGGTGCAGTGCTGGGGCTCGAACCTGTCCGGACAACTCGGAACAAGCCCTGCTAGCGCGCCGTGGTCCGCGAAACCCGTCGCGGTTCCCGACTTGCCGCCCGCTGTCTCGGTCTCGGTCGGCCTCGCGCACGCCTGCGCCATCCTGGCGGGCACGGGCGAGGTGATGTGCTGGGGTGCGAACGAATCGTTCCAGCTCGGCGTTGGCGCGGGCAACGGTCCGGTCAAGGTTCCCAGCGTCTCCGGCGCGCAGTCAGTCGCGCTCGGCGATCACCACAGCTGCGCGCTGACCAGCGCCGGCGCAGTCTGCTGGGGTGCGAACGAATCCGGCCAACTCGCGGATACGACCACGTCTACCGGTCCGCACCCGGCCGTCCCCAACACGGTGGGCACTACCTCGCTGACGGCTGGAAGTGCTTTCGCCTGCGCCGCCGTTTCGGGAAAGCTGTGGTGCTGGGGATCCAACGCTTCAGGTCAGATACTTGGTGCGAGTGGTCCGAGCTCGCCGACTCCGGTCGAGAACAGAAGCGTCTCGAACGTCTCGTTCACCGCCGCGGGTTCGGCTCACGCCTGTGCAATAGGCTCCGGGTTCTGGTGCTGGGGATCGAACGCCGCAGGGCAGCTCGGCGATGGAAGCACCTCGGACGGCTTCAAAGGGGTAAACTTGCCGACGAGTCCGACCCTGGTGGCGGCGGGCGCCTTGCATACCTGCGCAGTTTCGGGCGGAGCCCCGTTCTGCTGGGGAGCGAACGCCTCCGGACAGCTCGGGAGCGGCACGACGATTGCGGCAAACAGACCGACACAAGTTGCGCTGAGCGGCGTGCAGCAATTGGCGCTCGGCGCGAGGCATTCCTGTGCGCAGACTGCGGATGGTGCAGTGTACTGCTGGGGCAAGAACGACAGCGGACAGGCAGCAGCGCCGGTCAGTGCAGCGGTCGTCACGCCGCGGCCTATCGACTAGAGCTCGCATCTGGCTGCGGGTCGACTCGTGCCAGCACGAGCTCGGACGCATCGGTCATCTGACCGATGGGGCCTGTTTGTCCTTGACGTGATCGACGAGCCGTTGCGGAAAGCGGGCGAGAAGCAGCTCGAAGACGTGGTCTCCAGCGCGGAGGACGCGCTCCGGCGAACGCCCTGTGGAGAGCCGACCATCCACGCCGGCTCGTGCGCGGAAATGCGCTAGCGCGCGTCGCAGAGGCCCGAAAACTGGCGTGCTACGAAATGATCATGATTGACTCACAATCAGATCTCGCGTCGATCAGCAGCTCGGAGCTCCTCGCGCGCACGCACAAGCTCGTCGCGCTTTCTCACGGCTTGGAGGCAGATCTCCTGCTCCATCTCGGTGAGATCGACGATCGAAGGCTATATCTCGAGCGTACCTACCGTTCGATGTTCGCGTTCTGCATCGGCGAGCTCGGGTTCTCCGAGGCCGCGGCCTACGACCGGATCATGGTGGCGCGCGCGGGCCGCCAGTTGCCTTCCGTGATCGAGGCGTTGCGCTCCGGGCGGGTGCATCTGACCGGACTGCGTCTTCTTGCGCCGCACCTCACCCCGGCGACGAATCGCGAATTGCTTGCGCAGGCGGCGGGCAAGACGAAGCGCGAGATCGAGGAGTTGGTTGCCCGGCTGGCGCCTCAGCCGCCCGTTCCGTCCGTCGTGCGGAAGATACCTGAGCGCGCAAGACTAGCCTCGGCCGACCCGCCCCTGCTCGCTGCCAGTGCGGCCCCCGTAATACTTGCGCAGCGCGAGAACCACCGGCCGACAATCGCGCCGCTGAGCGAAGGGACATTCAAGATCCAGTTCACCGCCAGCCGCGCGTTGCGTAAGAAGCTCGGCGAGGCTCAGGACCTGCTCCCACCGGGTACCCGATGGAGACCTGGCCTCGATTTTCGAGAAAGCGCTCGACCTGCTCATCGATTACGTCACGAAGGATCGCTTCGGGACCCGCCGGAAATCGCGTGGGCCATCGACGCGAGCCGGCGATGGACCGCCGTCCCGGCACATCCCGGACGGGATCAAGCGCGCCGTCTATGAACGCGATGGCGGCCGCTGCACGTTCGCGGATGACACCGGCCGGCGATGCAACGAGACCGGCAGCTTGGAATTCGACCACGTTGACGGGTTCGCGCGAACGCAGCAGCACCGCGTGGACCGCATCCGGCTTCTGTGCCGCGCCCACAATCAGCACGAGGCCGAGAAGATCTATGGGCGCCAATTCATGGACCGAGCGCGGGCCTTGAGTCGGCGGGGTACGAGCTCTCAAGGGCGTCTGCTCTGACTGATCACAGAACGCGGAATGCACGGTTCGAGCGGTGCGCCCGGCTCGAAAGAAAGTTGTCGCGCATCAGGCGGGTCCGGGGTGGGGATGGGTGACCGAATCACCCCACTGGAGGTTGCCGATGCGTTTGAGTCCGTTCCTCGCCGCCGTCCTGCTTGCCGCGTGCAGCGGAGGCTCCACTTCATCCCTCTCGCTCAGCGCGCGTAGCGCGACCGCGGGAGGCCAGCCGGCCGCGCCGGCCGCGGGGATCGTCCTGACGCGCGTCCGCGTCGCCCTGGAGAAGATCGAGCTGCGCAGCCGCGACGGCGATCGCCGCGCCGAGATCGCCCTGGGCCCGGTCGTGATCGACCTGTCCGGCGCCGACCTCGACGGCAAGGTGCACCGGGTCTTCGACTCCACGGTTCCCGCGGGCACCTACGACAAGATCGAATTCGAGATCCACCCGCTCGAGCGCGCGACGACCGCCGCGGGCGCCGACGACCTCCTGAAGCAGCGCGCGTCCGCCATCGTCGAGGGCACGGTCGACGGCGAGAAGTTCAGCTTCGCGACCGCCATCGAGGCCGAGCAAGAGTTCGAGGGCCGCTTCGTGGTGACCGACAATTCGTCGAACGTCACCTTCGACGTCGACACCAGCACCTGGTTCGTGAAGGACGGCGCCCGGCTCGATCCGCGCGACGCGGCGAACCGCTCCGCCATCGAGGACAACCTCCGCCACTCGATCAACGCCTTCCAGGACGACGACGGGCTGGGCCACGAGAACCACGACGTGGACGACGACCACGGCGGCGACCGCGACGGCGGCGACGACCATGGCGACGGGGGCAACTCCGGTCCGGGCGGCGGCGAAGACGGCGGTGGCAGCCACGGCGGCGACGACGGCAGCGGCCACCACTGATCGGCTGGCGGCTGGCGGCTGGTGGCTTGCGGTGGGGGCTCGCGCCCCCTTTTCCTCCCGCGACCCGCCATGACCGCCAGCCGCCAGTCGGCAGCACGATTCTCGTACACCAGGCCACGATGTGCGCTTCAACCGGGCCTTCTTCCTTGCGCGGATTCCCGGACGAGGCGAAGATCGCTCTTCCGCACCATGGCTCTGCCACGCAACGATCTCGCCGAGAAGGACGCCCGCGCGCTGGCCGAAGACGTCCTGCGCGACCCGGACATCCAGCGGCTCCTCGACCAGCCCGAGCACCGGGCCCTCGAGCTGCCGCACTCCAGGCAGGTCTACACCAACCGTTCGCTCAAGATGGAGGAGATCTCCCTCGTCGGCTTCGACATGGACTACACGCTCGCCGTGTACTCGATGCGGCAGATCGAGGAGCTGGCGTTCCACATGACGCTGGAGCGGATGGTGGCCAACAAGGGCTACCCCGCCTACCTCACCGGGCTGAAGTACGACCACGAGTTCGTCATCCGCGGCCTGGTGGTGGACAAGGACTTCGGCAACATCTTCAAGATGGACCGGCACAACCACGTCGGCCGCTGCTACCACGGCCGGCGCGAGCTCAAGCTCGACGAGCGCCGCGCGCTCTATCAGAAGAACGAGAAGATCCGCCTCTCCCTTCCGCGCTTCGCCTGGATCGACACGCTCTTCAGCCTGCCCGAGGCCTGCCTGTATGCGGAGATCATCGAGGCGCTCGAGGCGCGCAAGGCGCCGGTCGACTACCACAAGCTCTACGACGACACGCGCGAGAGCATCGACGAGGTGCACCGCGACGGATCGCTGAAGAGCGAGGTGCGCAAGGACCTCGCGCGCTACATCCAGCGCGACCCCGAGCTGCCCGCGGCCTTGCACAAGCTGCGCAGCGGCGGGAAGCGGCTATTCATCCTCACCAACTCGCTGTGGGAGTACACCGAGGCGGTGATGTCGTTCGTCCTTGACGGCCGCCTTCCCGAGTACCCGTCCTGGCGCAACTACTTCGATTACGTGATCGTCGGCGCGCAGAAGCCCGCGTTCTTCGCCGAGCAGCACCCCTTCGTCGAGCTGGGTCCCGAGGGCACGATCCTCCGGCCTTCGGTCGAGGCGCTGGAGCGCGGCAAGGTCTACGAAGGCGGCAACCTGTTCGAGTTCGAACGTCTCTCCGGCCACGCCGGCGAGAGCGTGCTGTACGTCGGCGACCACATCTACGGCGACATCATCCGCAACCGGAAGGCGTCGCAGTGGCGCACCTGCTTCGTGGTGCAGGAGCTGGAGCGGGAGATCGAATACATCGAGCAGCACGCCGCCGACGTGCAGCGGCTGGGCGAGCTCGACGAGCTGCGCACCCGGCTCGACGACCTGATCAACCACCACAAGCTCGTCTTGAACCAGCTCGACCGCAAGCTGGAGCGCTCTGGGCCGGTGCCCGCCGATCTGGAGCCGCGCAGGCAGCGCGAGAAGCGCGATCTGGAGCTCCTGCGCCGGGCGTTCAAGGCCACCCTCGCCGAGAGCGGCGGGGTGGAGCAGCGCTTCGAGCGCGGGGCGAACGCCTACTGGGGGCTCGTCTTCAAGGAAGGCAACGAGAACTCCCGATTCGGCGAACAGGTTCAGGATTACGCGGACTTGTACACGAGCCGCGTCTCCAATTTCCTCTATTACTCACCCATGCAAGTGTTCCGATCCCCACGCGCGATCATGCCGCACGAGCGCGTGACGGTCCGCCGGGGTTGAATGGCCGACATGGCGTCGAAGTCGGACTCGCACTAGGTTCGTCCTCGCCCCACCATCGTCGGACACCCCCCGGGGAGGAACATGACCAAGGTAATCTGGCTGCGGCTCGTCGCCGTGTGCGCGGTGCTCGCCCCCGCCGTGCACGCCGCGCCCGCGGGGCCGCGCCCGTCGCTCTTCGGCCCCACCGAGGACCTCCCCTGGCATCGCCACGACGCTCTCTGGCAGCTCACCGGCAAGGAGTGGACCTGGAACAAGGAGAAGCCGTTCACCCAGGAGGCGTACGTCATTCCGCAGCGGCCGGGAAAGAACCAGGTCCGCTATTTCGATTTCCACTGGCGCGACCACGACTTCCTCGAGGACGACGGCTCGGCGGGCATCCGCTTCTATTTCTACGACCGCGAATACCCGGTCGCGCGCATCGCCGCCGGGCTGGTGCGGCAGAGCTGGGCGTATCTGACGGACCGCTTCAACTACAAGCCGTCGTTCAAGGTGCCCTACATCCTCTACAACACGTATCGCGAGTTCCTCGAGACGAACGTCTTCGAGGTGCAGGAGGGCACGCTGGGCGTCACCAGCCCGCAGGACCTGCGCATGACCCTGTCCTATTCGGGCGACCGGCAGCTCTTCACCGAGGTGTCGACGCACGAGATGGTGCACCAGTTCCAGATCCAGAAGGTGGCCGAGCGCGCGGCCAGCGCCGGCCTGGACAGCCCCATCAGCGCATTCCCGCTCTGGTTCATCGAAGGTCTCGCCGAGTATTACGCGCACGGGCAGACCATCGATCCCGAGACGGACATGTTCCTGCGGGACGTGGTGCTGAATCCGAACGGCGAGATCGGCTACGACATCCCCACCCTCGACGATGACCGCCAGGCATGGCTCTACGTCTACAAGTACGGACAGGCGAGGCTCGTCTTCCTCGCCGAGACCTACGGCGAGAAGGTGATCCAGGCGGTGCTCGATCAGAGCCCGCGGCTGGCCGGCGGCGGGCGCCGCGGCGATCCGGGAGGCGGCGGAGGAGGCGCGGGCGGCTTCATGGGACTCCTGGCGCGCATCGCGGGGGAGCAGCCGCAGCAGATGAACGCGCGCTGGCAAGAGTGGATGCGCAAGCGCGCCTACCCGACCTATCTGCAATCCAAGCAGGACCTCCCCGACGTGACCGAGCTGAAGCTGCCCGACGAGCTGGACTGGTTCGTCTCCAGCCGCGACGGCAACTTGATCTTCTACCGCGGCGTCGAGCGCGACACCGGACGCGCCAAGCTGGTCCTCATCGACCGGCGCGATCCCAGCTCGCACCGCCAGATCGCCATCGACCAGCGCCCCGGCACCGAGAGCCTGCACATCATCATGAAGAGCGTGATGGCAGTGTGCGACACCGGCGTCGCCTGGTTCGCGCAGGACGGCGACTCCGACGTGTTGCACTATCGTTCGGTCGATCGCGTGGTGCGTGGCGCACAAACCGGACCTCCACCGGCATCCGCTTCTCCCGGCATGGCGCGGCCCCCGGCGCGCGGGCGACCGCCCGGCCCGAGCGCGTTCGCGGGCATCGACGCCGTCGGACAGCGCGCTCCCGTCGACCTGCGCCTCGGCGCCGACCGGGAGATCCGCGTCGTCCGCGACGGCGTCATCGAGGCCGGCGACCCGACCTTCAGCCCCGACTGCCAGCGGCTGGCATTCTTCGGCCTCGATCGGGACGGCAAGAGCGACATCTACACGTTCGACCTGCGCGAGAGCGACGCCCACTCGCGCCGGCTCACCGAGGACCTGTACGCCGAGCGCGATCTGAGCTGGGGCGAGGAAGGCATCGTCTACGCGGGCGACGCGACCGAGAGCGGGCGCTTCAACCTGTTCCGCATCGACCCCGACACGGGCACGCGGGAGCGCCTCAGTGACGCGCCGGTCAACCAGCGCCACCCCGTCGCGCTCTCAGGCGGAGCGGTGCTGTTCGACAGCGAGGCCGGCGGGAAGAGCGATCTGTGGTTCCTGCAGGACGGGCGCATCAAGCGGCTCACCGATTTCACCACCGCCCTCTCGCACCCGGGGCTGGCCCCGAACGGGATCTACGGAGTCGCCTGGTACGGAGCGCGCTTCCGCATGTTCGAGGTGCCCACCAGCGAGATGCTCGCCGCGGACGAGCAGGACGCCGTCCCGCCGAGCTACGCGAGCACGCTCAATTCGCCGCTCCCCTTCCCCGACGAGCCCATCCCGCAGACCGCGCCGGAGTACATCGCGCTCGACCTGGGGAAGAACTGGCGGCTGGAGGGTGGCGGCGCCGCCATCGGCGGAGTGGGCATCGGGCTCGCGCCGGTGGGCGGCGGCGGGGTCGTCTTCGCCGACGTGCTGCGCGACCGCAGCTTCCTCGCCAACCTGGCGGTGTACGGGTCGTTCGATCTGACCGACGCGCTCGCCTTCTACGTCGACCGATCCAAACGGCTCGTCTGGGGCGCGGGCCTCTTCAACACCTTCCAGGTCGGGCGCGACATCCAGTTCCCGGGTGCCGACCGCTGCGGGCAGGCGACGCCGCTGGGCGTGCCGACCCCCGCCTGCGAGGTCCAGTACCTGCAGCGGATGTTCGGCGTGCAGGGCCTGCTCTCCTATCCGTTCTCCACCTTCAGCCGCGTCGACGCCGCGATGCGCATCCAGGGCATGTCGCGCTCGCTGCTGCAGGACAGGATCCTCGATGCGCAGGGGTTCCCCACGCAGATCGACGCGGCCGCGGCCAATTCGATCACCGGGTTCGACAGCGAGATCGAATCGAGCCTGTCGTACGGCTGGGACACCACGCGGTACGGACCGGGCGGAGCGATCGGCGGCTCCTCGGTGCTGCTCACCGTCGGCGCCGGAACGCTGCCGAAGCGCGGCGCGGACGGGCTCTTCGCGTACGCGCAGTCGGACGCGATCCACACCATCCGGTTGTTCTCCCGCACCAAGATCACGAGCCGGGCGGCGCTCGGGTACGCGCAAGGCAACCGCTTCGGGCGGCACTTCTTCTTGAGCTCGTTCGACAACCTGCGCGGGTTCCGCTTCAACGATCCTGGATTGCTGGGCGACGCCTACTACGTGGCGCAGAGCGAGCTCGCCTTCCCGCTCGACTTCCTCATCCGCTTCGCCTTCTTCAGCGGCATCACGGGGATCGTCGGCCTGGATTTCGGCGGAGTGGTGGAATCGACGCGCGCGAAGCGCCAATACCCCGACAAGCCTCGATTCATCGCGACGGCGATGCAGGCCTGGGACAACCGTACGATGGACTATGTCCTGGGCGTGAACTTCGGTCTGGGACCGTTCGAGCTGCGCGTGCAATTCGCGCATGGGATCGACATCGGCGGCCTGGTCCCGGAGCGCGACGACAGCGGCAACCCGACCTGGGTGCCGAACATCTCGCTCCACTACGCGTACTTCTGAAAGGCTTGCGGCTCACGGCTTGTTTGTGGCTCGCGTGGGCGAGCGCAAGGCCGTTCACCTGTCGTTGAAATCGCCGCTGCGCGTGCGGACCCTTCCGGGAACTTTCGCGAGGAGGGTCCGATGGCGTTGACGATCGAGAACAGCTTCGTGCGCGGCCGCAAGGACGCGGGCTTCATCCCGCTCCGCGCGGCGTTTGGCGGCACGATGATCTATCACGGGCTCTCCAAGCTGAAGGAGGAGCGCCGCGAGCAGGCGGGTCAGATGTTCGAGCAGCTCGGGCTGCGTCCCGGCAAGCCGCTGGCGGTCGCGACGGGAGCCGCGGAGGTCTTCGCGGGCATCGCTTCGGTGCTGGGGTTCCTGACGCGACCGGCAGCGATCGCGGTGCTCGTCACGCAACTGGTGGCGATCGCCAAGGTGCACGCGAAGAAGGGCTTCGACGTCACCGAGGGCGGGTTCGAGTACAACCTGGTCCTGATCGCCGTCGCGCTCGGCCTGCTCGTCACCGGCCCGGGAGCCTTCTCGCTCCACGAACAACTCGAGCACCTGGCCGAGGGCCGCGGCCCGAGACGATTCCTGCGCAGAGCGCGCCCGAGTCCGCTGCTGCGCCTGCTCAAGCTGGTCAAGTAGCCAGCTTTTCCAGCTCCTCGGCGTCGGCGAGGTCACGCAAGCGGCCGGTCGCGCGTTTGTTGCGCAGGAAATCGTCTCGCCCGATGAGCGGGATTGCCTGCCCTTCCACGCGCACCGTGGTGCGATTGGGCCAGGCCTCGTCGAACGACACGCCGTCGATGGAGGTGAGCAGATCGATCCGATACGGCACCACGCCGATCTGGAACACGACGTCCGGCGTCGCCAGATCGCGCTCGGTGAGCTCCTGCAGCGGCGCTCCAAAAGCGAGCAGCGCACGCCATACCTTCGAGGCGTTGTCCGCCGTCGGGCGGATCCACACGTCCAGATCGCCGGTCGCGCGCACCACGCCGTGGGCCGCAAGCGCGTGCGCTCCCACCAGCAGGTATTCAGCGCCTGCCGCGGACAAGGCGGCCAACATCTCGGCGAAGTCGCGATTCACGGAAGGTGCTTTCCTTGAAGGCCCAGGCTTGGGCGGTCAGCGTCCAGACCATCGCGATGCGCTGCTGCGGCGTGAGCACCGGGCGCGCCTCCTCCACGCCCAGGCGCGTGAGGCGAACGGGATAGCGCGACCGGTCCATCGGGGTATTCTACCTCAGCGCTGCGCCCGGACGGCGAGCCAGACCGGCGTCCCGGCGCCCAAGGTACCGAGCGCCATCCCCGCGACGCCGGCGGCGCCGGCGAGCGTGCAGCCGAAGGAGGCGGCGAGCCCCGCAACCGCAATGCTGGCCAGGAGGAACTGGCCGCCACCCTGCTCCTCGCGCGCCGCCAGGAGCGCTAGCACGGCTCCCATCACGGCGCCTCCAGCGACGCAGGCGGGCAGGCAAAAGCGCATGCAGCCGGGTCCGAACACCGCACATCCAGCGGTCATCAGCCCGATCGGCAGCAGCATGGCGGCGCTTCCGGCCGAAAGTCCCAGCCAGGCGGCCCGTCCCGACGCGCCACCGCGGAAAGCGAGCGCCCCCGCCAGCACCAGAAGGGCGGCGCAGAGCAATGCGGTGACGTCCAGCGGGCGACCGAGGGCCACTGCCGTGGCCGCGATCAGCAGGGCGGCTCCAGCCGCTCTCGTCGCCACTCGTACGCGGCCCAGCTCGTAGGCGCGGCGCGCGCGGTCTCGCAGCTCAGTCGGCTCCATGCCGTGCCCTCCATTCCTTGCGGAAGCGCGCCAGCGCGCGTTCCAACCGCTTGCGAAACGTCGACGACGGGTCCCTCTCGCCACGGGCCGCGGCGAGCAGCGTCTCCTGGTCCAGCGCGCTCAGGCCGCTCATCACCTCCGCGGCGGCCGCCACCACGTCGCGCTCGATCGCGGCGTCCTCCGACGTCCGCCCATCGACGGCTTCGGGCGGCGCCTGGACGAGCTCCTCGCGCCGGCGCGCCCGCGCCTTGCGCATCGTGCGGCACTCGTACGCCGCGATCCCCAGCGCCCACGGGAGCGCCTCGCGGCCTGCGTCGAATTCGGCTGCCCGAGAGAAGACCTTGATGAGCGCGCATTGCGCCGCGTCCTCCGCTTCCGCGGGAACGCGCAGCGCGCGCGCCGTGAAGGCGCGAAGGACGGGCCACAAGGCGGCGAAGACCGGCTCGAAGGCGGCGCGGTCCCCGTCGGCCAGGCGGCACATGTCGCGCTGGAGCGCGGCGCGCGCGCGCGGATCCACCTCACCTCCCGAACGGGCACTCCGGGCAGTCGTCGCAGCTCGTGCCCACCGGGCAGCAGCCCGCGGCGGCCGCCCCTGCCCACACCGCCGGCGCCGACAGGGCCAATGCCAGCAGCGTCCACAGCATCCTGCGCCTCATCTTGCCTCCTTCGCCGGCTGCTCGCTTGCAGCCTCGACAGGCATAGGCGGAAGGGCCATGGACCGTGACAGCCAGCTCGCCTGGGCCTGTCGGCGTCGCCGAGGGTGTGCTAGAGGGCGCGGTCCGATGCGCCTACTCCTGGTCGCCGTCCTCTGTGCCGCCCCTGCCTTCGCCGGGCGGCCCTTCACGCCCGATGAGCTGCTCGCCACCCGCCGCCTCGACGATCCGCAGGTCTCGCCGGACGGCAAGCAGGTCGCCTTCACCGTCCGGCAGAAATCGCTGGAGCTGAACCGCGACGTGAAGGACGTGTGGCTCCAGCCGCTCGCCGGCGGACCGGCGCGGCAGTTCACGCGCGACGGACGCAGCGAGCACCCGCGCTGGTCGCCGGACGGCAAGCTGCTCCTGGTCGTGTCGCAGCGGGCCGGGCAGGAGCAAGCGCAGATGTGGCTCTACGATCTGGCGAGCGGCGGCGATCCCCGGCAGGTCACGTCGCTCTTCTTCGGAGCGGACGCGGGCGTGTGGTCGCCCGATGGACGGTGGATCGCCTACACCAGCGAGGTCTACCCGGGGTGCGCGGGCGAGACGGCGGCCGTCGACGCCTGCAATCGGAAGCGGTTCGAGGAGCGAAAGGCCAGCAAGATCGAGGCGCGCATCGTCGACCATCTCTTCGCGCGGCACTGGACGGAGTGGAAGGACGGCAAGCGGACGCACGTGTTCCTGCAGCCGGCGCAGGGCGGCCCCGCGCGGGACGCGACGCCAGGCGATTCCGACTGGCCGACCTTCCGCCTGGGCGGCGGCGACGACATCGCGTTCACCCCGGACGGGGCCGAGGTGATCGTCAGCGCGAAGCCCGCCCAGCGCGAAGCGTGGAGCACGAACGGCGATCTTTGGGCGATTCCGGTGCAGGGCGGTGCGCCGCGCAGCTTGACGTCCGCGAACCCCGGCGACGACGCCTCTCCCAAGCCGTCTCCCGACGGCCGCTCGCTGGCGTGGCTCGCGCAGGCGCGCAACGGGTACGAATCGGACCAGTGGAAGCTCATGCTGATGGACCGGCGCAGCGGCAAGGCGTCGGTGATCGGAGACTTCGGCGACGACGTCGGTCCATTCGCCTGGCGGCGCGACTCGAGCGGGCTGGTCGCCGCCGTGCAGCACCACGGACGGACCTACCTGAATACCGTCTCCTTGGAGGGAAAAGTCGCGCGCTACGCCGAGTCTCCCGCGAGCGGCGATTTCGCCCTCGGCCCCGACGGCTCAGTCGTCTTCGTGCAGAGCGGGATGGTCCGGCCGCCCGAGCTGTCGCATCTCGCCGCTGGCGGGCAGCCGAAGCGCCTCACCGCCTTCAACCAGGAGCAGTACGGGGGGATCGACATGCCAGCCGACCCCCAGGAACTGTGGGTCGAGGCGAAGGACGGCGCGAAGGTGCACTCCTGGATCGTGCGCCCGCCGGGCGCCAAGCGCGCCCCGCTGCTCCTCCTGATCCACGGCGGTCCGCAGGGCGCCTGGGAAGACGAATGGGGCACGCGCTGGAACGAGGCGGCGTTCGCCGCCCACGGCTACGTCGTGCTGGCGGTGAACGCGCGCGGGTCGACCGGATACGGCCGGGCCTTCGAGGAGCAGATCTCGGGCGATTGGGGCGGCCTCGCGTACGACGACCTGATGCGCTCCGTCGACGCGGCGGAGAAGCTGCCCTACGTGCTGCCCGGCCGGACGTGCGCGGCGGGCGCATCGTTCGGCGGCTACATGATCGACTGGATCGCGGGCCACACCGATCGCTTCCGGTGCCTGGTCAGCCACGACGGCGTCTACGATCTCGCCGCGGAGTACGGTTCCACGGAAGAGCTGTGGTTCCCCGAGTGGGAGATGCGCGGGACGCCGTGGGACAACCCGGACGCCTACCGCAAGTGGAGCCCCAGCACCTACGCGAAGAGCTTCAAGACGCCGACGCTGGTGGTGCAGGGAGAGCTCGACTACCGCGTTCCCGTCGAGCAGGGCCTGGGGATGTTCACCGCCCTGCAGCGCCGCGGCGTCGAGTCGCGGCTCCTCTACTTCCCCGACGAGGGCCATTGGGTGCTGAAGCCCCGCAACAGCCAGCTCTGGTACCGGACCGTGCTCGAGTGGATCGACGCGCACGCGAAGAAGGCGCCCGAGGCGCCGCACGCGAGCAACTGAAGGAGCAAGACATGCACAGGACCGCAGCAGCGTTCGCCCTGGCCCTCGCCGCCTGTTCGTCCGCGCCCGCGCCGCGCCCGGCCGAGCCTTCCGCCTCCGCGCCGCCCGCCGCGGGCAAGTCGCCCGCCGAGTCGGCCTCGAGCTCCGCAGCCCCCGGCCAGCAGCCGCCCGGCGCAATGACTCCGCCCACCGCCACGCCGCCGCAGGCGGGATCCGCCCCGACCTCGCCGCCGCCGCTGGCCGTGGACGAAGGCGCGATGGATACCAGCGCCGACCCCTGCGACGACTTCTACCAGTACGCCTGCGGCCAGTGGATGAAGGCGAATCCGATCCCGCCGGACAAGTCGCGCTGGACGCGCAGCTTCGACACCATCAACGAGCGGAACCAGCTGCTCCTGCGCGAGATCCTCGAGAAGGACGCCGCCGGCCAGGAAGATCCCGCCGACCCGTACGCGAAGAAAGCGGGCGACTTCTACGCCACCTGCATGGACGAGCAGAAGGCGGAGACCGCTTCGCTGCAGACCTTGAAGCAACGCCTCGCCGCGATCGACGCGGTGAAGGATGCGAAGCAGATCGCCAAGCTGGTCGGCGAGATGCACCTGACCGGCACGCGCGGCTTCTTCAACTTCCGCTCCATCCAGGACGCGAAGGACGCAAAGCAGGTGATCGGGCTCGCCGACCAAGGGGGGCTCGGGCTACCCGACCGCGACTACTACGTGAAGGACGATGCGAAGATGCAGGAGACGCGCAAGCGATATCAGGAGTTCGCCGCCAACATGTTCAAGCTGGCGGGCTCGGGCGAGGCAGATGCGCGCAAGCAAGCGGACACCGTGATGCGCATCGAAACGGCGCTGGCGCGCGCGTCGATGACTCGCGTCGACCGGCGCGATCCGTACAAGGTGTACCACCGGCTCGACCGCAAAGGTCTGCAGGAGAAAGCGCCGCGGTTCGACTGGAACGCGTACTTCGCGGCGATCGGTCACGACGTGCAGCCCATCAACGTGGCGGTGCCCGAGTTCTTCACCGGCCTCGAGGCGGTGCTGGCGCAGAACAAGCTGCCGGAGGTGAAGACGTACCTACGCTTCCGCGAGATCCAGGCCGACGCCGACGCACTCGGCAAGGCGTTCGTGGAGGAGAACTTCCGCTTCAACCAGTTCCTCACCGGTCAGAAGGAGATCGCGCCGCGCTGGAAGCGGTGCGTGCAGATGACCGACGCCGCGCTGGGCGAGGCGGTGGGTCGGACCTTCGTGAAGACCACCATCGGCGACCAGGGCAAGGGCATCGCCAAGCAGATGATCCAGGGGATCGAGAAGGTATTCGACGAGAACCTCGCCCGCGTGTCGTGGATGGACGATGCGACCCGCAAGGTCTCCGCGGAGAAGCTGCACAAGCTGGACAACAAGGTGGGCTACCCCGACAAGTGGCGCGAGTACGACTCGATGAAGATCGACCGCACTTCACTGCTAGCCAACCTGAAGGAGGCGGCGCGCTACGCCTCCAAGCGCGATCTGGACATGATCGGCAAGCCGGTCGACCGCAACGAATGGGGGATGACGCCGGCGACGGTGAACGCCTACTACAACGCCGCCAAGAACGAGATGGTGTTCCCGGCGGGCATCCTGCAGACGCCGTTCTTCTCCCCCGAAGCTCCGGACCCGGTGAACCTGGGCGGCGCCGGGCTGGTGATGGGGCACGAGCTGACCCACGGATTCGACGACCGCGGCCGGCAATACGACGGCGACGGCAACCTGCGCGAGTGGTGGACGCCACAGGTGGCCGACGCCTACAAGGAGCGCGCCGCCTGCGTCGCGAACCAGTATGACCAGTACGTCGCGACGGACGACGTGCACGTCAATGGAAAGCTGACGCTGGGCGAGAACATCGCGGACATCGGCGGACTGAAGCTCGCGCTGGCGGCGCTGCGGCAGAAGCGCGGCGGACAGGTCGACCCGAAGACCGAACAGGACCTCTTCGTCGCCTTCGCGCAGACCTGG
>JBJMQJ010000232.1:0-7409 GCA_045802765.1 Myxococcales bacterium | reverse complement strand
TGTGGGCGATGAAAAACTCGCCGCGCGGAGCGATCTTCCTCTTCACCCTGCCAGCGGGCGATGGGTAACTCACGCTTTTGGATGCGCCATTGTCCCGCGGATTTCCACCGACGATCCGCGGCGTCGCGAGCCGCTGAGCACGTCATGCTGCCGGCGGACTCCGGGCCGGGAGGACGAACTGGAACGTCGCCCCAGGGCCGGCGTTGCGCGAGGCCCACAAGCGGCCTCGGTGGGCCTCGATGATCGATCTGCTGATCGAGAGCCCCATGCCCATTCCATCGGGCTTGGTGGTGAAGAACGCATCGAACAGGCGCGGCATCTGGTCTGGATCGAATCCGACCCCGGCGTCCTGCACGGCCACGAGAACGGAGTCGGATGAGTGCAGCTGCGACCGGATCATCAGCTCGCGCGGCCGATCTTTCACGCCTTCGCTCGCCTCGATGCCGTTCATCAGCAGATTGAGGATGACCTGCTGCAACTGGACCCTGTCGCCCTCGATCGGCGGCAGCGCGGCGGCCAGCTCGGTCCGGAGCGGAACGCCGTGCTTGCGTGCTTCGCCCTGGACGAGCGCGGCAACCTCCTCGGCGACTTCGCTGATGTCCAGCGACGTCTTCTGCGCCTTCGTCTTCTTCACCAGCGCGCGGATCCGGCCGATCACTTCGCTTCCGCGCTTCGCTGCCAGGATGATCTGCTCAACGGCAGGGCGCACCTTCTCCACATCCGGCGGCGTCCGTTCAAGCCAATTCAGGCAGGCATCACCGTTGGCCATGATGGCGGCCAGAGGCTGGTTCACCTCGTGGGCGATGGAGGCGGTCATCTCGCCCATGGTCATCACGCGAGAGACGTGCGCCAGCTCGGCCTGCGCTACGGACAGGGCCTCCTCCGCCCTCTTTCGCTCGGTGATGTTCTCTACGATCCCGAGGATGAACTGCGGGATCCCTTCCGTGCCGGGCACCAACGAGCCGCTGACGTTCACCCAGATCGGCTCGCCGTCCTTCCGGCGGTACCGCTTCACGAGCTCGAAAGACGTGCGCTTGCCCGCGATCAGCTCCGCGACGAGGTCGACATTTTGTTCGCGATCGTCTTCGTGGGTCACCATCCGGAACGACAGATCCCGCAGCTCAGGCTCCGAGAAGCCCAGCAGCGAGCGATAGGCGGGGTTCACGGCGAGGAACCGGCCGCTGAGGTCGGTGAGCGCGATTCCCAGCGCGGAGCTTTCGAAGACTGCACGCCACCGCGCCTCGCTCTTGCGTAGCTCCTCCTCGGCGCGCGCCCGCTCGCTGTTCTCCTGCCGCAGCTGGGAATACAGCCGCGCGTTCTCGAGCGAGATCGCGGCCTGCGACGCGAGCAGCTTGAGCACGGCAATCCGTGCCGGCGTGAAGACGTGCGACGTCAGGGCGTTCTCGAGGTACAAGACGCCGATCAACTGACCCTGCTTCAAGAGTGGCAGGCAGAGGACGGAGCGCGAGCCGTTCCGGCGGACGTATTCGTCGCCCGAGAAGAGATCGTCGGCCGACGCGTCGTCCAGGATCACGCTCTGCTGGGTGCGGAGGACGTAGCGGAGGACGGACTCGGGAAGGTCCCCCGACGTCGCCGCTGCCTTCTGCAGCTGCACCGTGACGCTGGCGCGGTCCGTCGTGGCTTCCGCCTCGATGCGCTGCTCGTCGCCGCGTGGAAGGATGAGAAGGCCTCGCGCGGCTCCCGCATGCTCTACCGCCACCGTCAGCAGCCGGTGGATCAGCCGGTCGAGGAGGATCTCGACGGACACCGCCTGCAAGGTGTCGACCACGGCGGCGAGATCCAGCTGGTCGGCCGGCGCGGCCGTCGTCGTGGTCTGACCTGGGCTCGCCGGTTGCTCGCGCAGGAACGGAAACGAGCGTTCGAGCTGCCCTACTTTCCCGTTCGCGCCCCAGCGGAGATAGCAGTACCGGGCGTTGCGAAGATAGGCGTGCGCGATCGTCTCGAGGCCGCGCGCAGCGTAGAAGCGGGCAGCGATCTCGTTCGCGAGCGCCTCGTTCTGGATGAAGCCGTGCTCGCGCGCCAGCCGGATGGCGTCGTCGTAGAGACGCTCCGCGTCCAGATACCGCTCTTCGATCCGCGCGAGCTCGGCGAGGACGAGCGCGAGGCGGTTGCCGTAGTTCTCGGGACAGTTGGCGGCCCACAGCTCGAGCTTCTTCAATTTCTCCCGGAGGAGGCCTGCATGTTCCTGGCGCTGCGCGTCGGATGCCGCCGGATGGAGAGCAGTCAGCGTGAGTGCGTGGATGAAGTGGTGGGTGGCCTCGATCGGCATGGCCATGGCGGCGCCGAGGACCGGCTCCGCCCGCTTGGCGTGCTCGAGAGCCTCGGCATGCCGCCCATGGAGGAAGGCCAGGATCTGCTTCATGATGTGATGGAAGACGATGCCGCAGCCGAACGTCGCCTTCGCGATGGCAGCGACGCAAGCCGCCTCGTCGAAGCTTTTGTCCGCCAACGCGAGCGGGTCAGTCGTTCTTCCCTGGAGGCTCGCCACGAATTGCTGCTCGAGGCGGATGGTCTGGTAGATCGGCTCATTGTGACTCTGCTGGGCGAATGCCGCGTACTTCCGGGAAACCTCCAGGACCCGCTCGAGCGGGTCTCCCTTCTCGAGCACCTGCCAGACCGTCTCGAAGGAGAGAAAGCCCGCATACACGAGGTCCCCGACCTCCTGGCAGGCGACGAAAGCCTGCTCCAGGATCGGGATCCCCGTCGCGAAATGGCGCCGCCAGAAGTTGACGTGGTCGCCGTGCAGATGAAGCAGCGTGCCCCGCAAGCGAGGGTTGTCGAGCTTCTCGTTCAGGCGCAGCGACAGCTCCGAGAACTCGAACGCCGAGGGGATGTCGCCCATCATCGAGACCAGCATCAGGGCATAGGCGCCATAGGCGAAGCTCGATTGTTCGGTGTGGCCGTATCGCAGCGAGAAGTTCACGGCTTTCAGCGTGATCAACGGGAGGAGCTTTGGCCGTCCGATATAGGCGCAGGGCACTGCCTCGACCAGGAGGTAGATCGCCGCCCGCCTCGCGGGATCCGCTGCTCGTGGCGCCTCGAGCACGTCCGCGATGCGACGTCCGCGCAGATGAAGCGGGACGTCACGGTACTCGGCCTCCGCGGCCGCCTGGATCTCCGCGTCGGCGTCCGGGAAGATGACGCCGAACAGCCTCAGGGCCTCGAGAGCAACGGCGACACCATCGTCGTATTTGCCTGCGACCTGGTACAGCTTCATGCGCAGGCCGTACACGGTTGCGCGGTCGACGTCGGATCGCGCGTTGGCAAGGATCAAGTCGAAGAGCCGGTCGGCCGTGGTGAAATTGCCCACCAGGTATTCGCATTCGGACAACAAGAGATGCAGCTCGAAAGTCTCCTCGTAGAGCCGCGTCCACGCGTCCGGGGCCGCGAGCGCGGCAGCTTGTGCCAGGTAATTACGCGCAGAAGCGTAAGCGATGGCGGACTTCGCCTTCTTGCCGGCGAGGACGTTCATCCGGAGGAGGGATCCCTTCTCGTCGGCGCCCGTGACCAGATCGACCGCGCGATTCAGCTGGCTGACCACCGCGAATACGTCCTCGGCGGGCGCATCGACGCCGAGCCGGGCGAGTAGCAGACGGCCGATGCGGAGGTGCGTTTCCATTCGATGCGCTTCCGGGGTCAGCGAATAGGCCGCCTCTTGGATGCGGTCGTGGACGAACTTGTACGTCCCATCGACGCGCGTGACGAATCCGGCCCGCACCGCTTCCCAGAGCGCCGTGTCCAGGTCGTCGACGGATCCACCGCGAACGATCGCCAGGGTCGCGGCCTCGGCGACGTTTCCCAGGCAGGCGAGCAGCGTCATCGCCTCCTGGGTCGTCGCCGGCAGACGCTTGAGCTTGGCGATCATGAGCTCCACCACGTTGTCGGTGAAGCCTTTGCCCTCGATGCGCTGCACGTCCCATCGCCACGACGCCGTGCGCGCGTCGAACTCCACCAGCCGCTCCTCGGCGAGCATGGTGAGGAATTGGATGGAGAAGAACGGGTTCCCGGCGGTCTTCTCGTGCACCAGCCGCGCCAGCGCTCTCGCGCGCGCGGGCTCGCAGTGCAGCGCATCGGCGACGAGCCGGCCGACGTCATCGATGCCGAGGGGCGCGAGCAGGATCTCGCTGATCTTTGCCTGGGTCTTGCGGATCGAATCGAGCGTCAGCATGAGAGGGTGGGACGGACCCACTTCGTTGTTCCGGTACGCGCCGATCAGGAGCAGGTAGCGCGTTTCGGCATGGCTGACGAGGTGCTCGATCAGCTTGAGGGTGGCGTTATCCAACCACTGCAGATCGTCGAGAAAGAGCGCGAGAGGATGCTCCTTCTTCGCGAACACCCCCAGGAACCGGCGGAACACCATCTGGAACCGGTTCTGCGCGTCCTGCGCCGGAAGCTCCGGGACCGCCGGCTGGGGTCCGATGATCAGCTCGAGCTCGGGGACGAGGGCGACGACGAGTCGACCGTTCGGACCGAGCGCCTGCTGGATCGCGTCCCGCCACGGGGCGAGATCGGCCTCCGGCAGGCCGAGCATGGGGCGGATCAGGGACTGGAAAGCCTGCGCCAGCGTGGCATACGGAATGTCGCGCTTGTACTGATCGAACTTGCCGGAGGCGAAAAGGCCGCGCGGTGGCACCAGCGCCTTGTGCAATTCGTTGACGACCGACGACTTGCCGATCCCGGAATACCCGGAAACGAGTAGCAGATGTGGCGCGCCGCTCGCGACCACCTGGTCGAAGGAGTCGAGCAGCATCAGGGTCTCGCGCTCCCGGCCGTAGAGCGTCTCGGGGATCACCAGGCGATCGGGCACGTCGTGTGCGCCGAGGGGAAAGGGCTCGATACGGCCACGGGCCTCCAGCTCGCTCAGCGCCCTTCGCAGGTCGGCTTCGACTCCCATCGCGGTCTGGTAGCGATCCTCCGCCCTCTTTGCGAGAAGCTTCATCACGATCGCGCTGAGCGTGGCGGGCACTCCTTGCACGCGTTCGCGAGGCGGGACCGCCTGGCGGGCGATATGGGAATGCACCCACTCCATCGAATCGCTCGCGATGAACGGCAGTGCGCCCGTCAACATCTCGTAGTACGTCACGCCGAGGGCGTACAGATCGCTCCGTGAATCGACCGATCGATTCATCCGCCCCGTCTGCTCAGGTGCCATGTATGCGAGCGTGCCCGCGATGATGTCGGGCGGTTCCGGCGCGGGCCGCTCGCGCGGAATTCGCGACGCTACGCCGAACCCCGTCAACCAGACGTCGCCGATCGTGCCACGCACGAGGACGTTGGCCGGCTTGAGATCCTTGTGGATCAGGCCGCGTTCGTGGAGCCGGCCGAGCGCGGCGGCCAGGCCGATGGCGACGCGGAGGAATGACGCTGGCTCCATCGGGTGCCCTAGGAGACGCGCCAGCGGCTCGCCGCCGGGATCTTCGAGGAGCAGCGTGGTCCGCCCGTGATCGCTCAGCAGTGTCAGCGGCCGTGCTGCCCATGCGGGATCCAACTCGTTCCGCAACGCATGCTCGTGCTCGAGCCGCGCCAGGCTTCCCGGCGCGGGTCGCTCGGCCGCCGTCGTCACTTTCAGGACGGAAGAGCGGCCGTCATCCGTCGCGCTCCTGGAGAGGACGAGATCGCCGTCCGCACGCAGGACCTCGTCATGTCCCGATGCTGGCCAGCACGGCGGCGTCACGAAGCGCATGGTAGCGATCAGGCAAGATCTGCATAGCTCGCCGTTGGTTCGGTTGTCCTCGCCACTGGTCTAGGTCGCACTTTCCTCGTCGCTGTGCGCCTCGAGCCTTTCGGACATCCGGACCAGCTCGGCGATCGACTCGGCCTTCATCTTCTCCAGCAGGTGGGCCCGATGGAACTTCACGGTGGGAACAGTCATCCCGAGCTCCGCGGCCACCTGCTTGTTGAGCAAGCCCTTCACCAGAAACGACATCACCTCGCGCTCCCGCGGCGTCAGCGTCTGGTGGCGGCTCCTCACTTCCAGGAGCTCGCTTCGTTCCCTCCGGGCCAGTCGGTCACGTTCGATTGCGTGGGCGATCGCGTCGAGCAAATCCTGGTGGCGATACGGCTTCGCCAGGAAGTCGATTGCTCCGGCTTTCATCGCCTTCACCGACATCGGGATGTCGCCGTGGCCGGAGATGAAGATGATGGGCAGGGGATTCTTCGACTTGCCCAGCTCGCGCTGCAGATCGAATCCGCTCAGTCCCGGCAACCGGACGTCCAGAACGAGGCAGCCCGGTACGTCCGGCCGCTGGGTCTGGAGAAAGTCCTGCGCGCTGGCGAAGGTCTGCACGCGCAGCCCGACCGACTCGGCGAGCTCCTTGGTCGAGTTCCGGATGGACGTCTCATCGTCCACGACGTAGACGATCGGTTCATCCGTACGCGCGTGCTCCGGCACCGAAGCCCCCGACTTCGGCGCAGACTGCGCCGACGGGGTGTATGCGTCAACTCGGCCGAAGGTGGGTCCGCGTGAGGTCATTTGCCGGGAGGACCTGCCGCGAGGGAGGCGCTTGCGGCGCGGATCGCCTTGAGCAACGCAGGGCTACTGAACGGCTTCTCGAAGAACTCGACCGCCCCAGCCTGCATCGCGTCCGCGCGAACCTGCTCGTCCGCGTGTGCCGAGATGAAGATGATCGGCACCTTCCAACCGGATGCGACGAGACGGCGCTGAAGCTCCAGGCCGTCCATTCCTGGCATGCGGACGTCGAGGATCAGGCAAGTCGTCTTCGCACGAGAGGGAGAGGCGAGAAACTCTTCCGCGCGCGCGAAAGCCTCGGCGCTCAAGCCGGCCGAATCCATCAGGCGGCACAAGGCGTCGCGAACCGTTGGATCGTCGTCGACGATGGAGATCGTAAAGTTCTCCGCGAGGCGGTAGCCGAGGCAGACGCCTTCAGGAAAGGAACGGAACATCTCGAACGTCAGTCGTACGTCAGAGTCCAGCCGTTTTCCACGCGACCTAGGGTTAGGTGACTTACGCTTTTGGATGGGTGTCGGACTCGGCTGCGGGAAGCGCGAACTGGAAAACCGCTCCCCGGGGCTCGTTCGCCATCGCCCACAGGCGGCCACCATGGGCGACCGCGATCGAGCGGCTGATGGAGAGTCCCATCCCCATCCCATCGGGCTTGGTGGTGAAGAACGGATCGAAGATGCGTTCCATCGTCTCGCGCGAAAGTCCGTGCCCCGAATCGCGGACTTCGACGAGGATCTCGTTCGCCTCCTCCCTCCGGGAAGAGATCGACAACTCCCGTGGCGCGCCGCCCGGCTCGCTCATCGCATCGACCGCATTGAGAACGAGGTTCAGCACCAGCTGCTGAAGCTGGATCCTGTCGCCGTGGACCAGCGGCTTGCCGGTCGCCAGCTGCGTCCGGATCGAGACTCCGTTCCGCTGCAGCTCG
>JBJMQJ010000231.1:0-4312 GCA_045802765.1 Myxococcales bacterium | reverse complement strand
GATGGTGCTCACCTCGCGCCCCTCGGCGCGCTGGCTGAGTGATCTGTTCGCGCTGGAGGAATGCCCCACCTGCGACGACCGCGGAACCGCGGCCTGAAGCGTCACGCAAGACGTCGGGACCCTGAAAAGCGCGCCGCCGTTTCGCGGCGACTAGTACTTGTAGAAACCCTCCCCGGTCTTCTTTCCGAGCTTGCCTGCACGCACCATGCGGCGCAGCAGCTGGGGAGGGCGGAACCGCTCTCCCAGCTCGGAGCGGAGGTGCTCGGCGATGGCCAGGCGGACGTCGAGGCCGACGTGGTCGGTCAGCTTGAGCGGGCCCATCGGGTGGCCGTAGCCCAGCTCGATGGCGCGGTCGATCTCCTCCGCCGAGGCGACGCCTTCCTCGACCATGCGGATCGCCTCCAGCGCGATCGCGATGCCCAGGCGCGAGCTGGCGAACCCCGGCGCGTCGCGCACCACGACCACTTCCTTGCCCAGCCGCGCTCCGACCGCGCGGCAGGCCGTGACGACCATTCCATCGGTCCGCTCGCCCTGGACGATCTCCAAGAGCTTCATCACCGGGACCGGGTTGAAGAAGTGCAGGCCGATCACGCGGCCGGGGTGCCTGGCGGAAGCGGCGATCGCGGTGAGGGGCAGCGAGGAGGTGTTGGAGGCGAGAATCGCGTCGGCGCGCGCCGCGCGGGAGAGACGGGCGAACAGCTCCTGCTTGAGCCGCAGGTCCTCCGGCGCCGCCTCGATCAGCAGGTCGGCCGCGCCAGCCGCCGCGTCCAGATCGGTCGCCTGCGCCAGGCGGCCGAGCGCGTCGCTGCGCTCCTGCGCGGTGCAGCGACCCTTCTCCACCGCGCGGGCGAGCGACTCGGAGATGCGTTCCACCGCTTTCTGCGCCGCGCCCGGAACGACGTCGAACAGCTCCGTCCGGTAGCCCGCGCGCGCGGCCACTTGCGCGATGCCCGTCCCCATCGTTCCCGCGCCGATCACCAGCACGCGCTGCACGTCCAGCTCGCGGCCTGCCATCAGACGTTCCCGAAGTAGACGCCGCGGCGCTCCCGGGCGGCGCTCTCCAGCACCTTCTCCACCTGATCGAGGACCTGCGACCAGACGTCCGCGACGGTCGGCTCGCGGCCCACGCGCGACCGCGCGCCGGCGATCATCGCCTCCACGTCGTCCGGATTGGCGAACGGCGAAGCCTTGACCGCGTCCGCGAGCAGGGAGGCCGGCTTCTTCGCCAGCTCGTCGCGCGCCGCCGCGAGCGCCGTCTTCAGATCGGCCGCTTCCTGCGTGCTCAGCGGCCGCTCGTTGACGAGCTGCTCCAGGAGCGGCTCGATGAGCTTCTTGCCGCGCTCCGCGTGCTGCCGGAGCTGGTAGAGGAAGACGGCCCAGTCTCCGCGCGAGCAGACGCGCTCCGCTGCCTCCCAAGGGTGCTCGCGCAGCCAGCGGTCCCAATCGGCGTCTGCCCAGCGGGCGAATCCGTCGGGCGGCGCGACGCTGAGGTAGACGGACATCGCATCGTTTTCCTACCACGGGCCCTCGCCGGAGGTCACGGCGCGGCGATCTGGCAGCTGCTCAGGCCTCCGTCTCGCACGCGGATGAGCCGCGTCTGGTTCCCAGGCAGCACCAGCGGCCAGTCGCCGGCGGGAAGCGAGGGCAGCGTGCAGTGCACGGTCCGGTGGAGGCAGAGGTTCGTGTCGCAGGTGATCGACCCGTCGTTGCAGAGCTGCGCGTGCAGGTCCACGCGCACCTCGCCGTCGATGAGGGTCGAGTCGCACTGCGGCTGCGAAGAGCACAGGCCGCACGACTCGCGCACCTCGATCACCGAGGCCTGATCGGGCTGCACCGACGCGGGCAGGCAGAGCGCGCCCACGTCCGGGTTCCGGTCGATGCAGGTGGTCCCGTCGCATCGCGCCGACGCGAGCGCCAGCGCGGCGAGAGAGAGCGCGAAAGCGGCGCGGCCGATGGGCATTGCCGCTCCTCTACACCCCGGCGAGCAGCCGCGAAAGGTAGAAGGCCGCGTCGAGGGCCACGAGCGAGAGAGCGGCGCCGGCGAGCACGCCGACGGGCCGCGGTCGACGTCGAGAATTCCACACCACGGCCGCCGCGCAGAGACCCGCGGCGCAGGCCCAGAGCAGGTCGCCGTAGTAGCGCATCGCCACGCCGCTCACCTGCGCGCCGACGCCGACGGTGCGCCGGACGGGATCGTACGTCAGCGTCGGCAAGCGCAGCGTCCCTGGCAGGAGATAGCCCAGCGCGAAGGCGGAGATGCCCCACAGGGAGGTCCGCAGCTCCCTCACGGCGCGCCCACGGGGTGGCGGGCGGTCACGTAGAGCCCGATGAGCGCCGCCGCCCAGACGAGCGCGGCGCCGCTCCCCGATAGCGCGGCCACCGCGCGCGATTCGGCCGCCGGCGCGTTCCCTGGCAGCGCCCGGCCGGCGAACGACGCGCCCACCACCAGCGCCAGGGCGAGCGCCGAGAGATGCTCCTTCAAGTCGAAGAGTTGCACCACGGCCGGGGCGCTCCGCTCCAGGTCCGCGAAGCGCACCCGCACCCGGTAGGCGGGGTACAGCAGGAGGCCAAAGAACGCCTGGGCGACGAGCGAGGTGGACGCCATCCAGCCGAAGCGCTGCAGCTGCCGCTGCACCGGGCGGCCGAGCGCGGCCAGCAACGCGGAGACCGCGTGGTGGGTAGTCGCGAATACCGCGGTGAACCCGAGCACCGCATGGACGAGCAGCAGGGCGCGCGCGCTGCCCTCGAAGAGAACGGTCATCCGCGCACCACCGGAAGCGCGGCGGTGCGGCGCCCGGCGGTCCCGGCGGTCCATTCCTGCACGCGCGGGCAACCGGGATCGGGAGCGGAGAAGGCTCCGTGGGCGGCCGCCACCGCGCGGCAGCCGCCGCGGCACAGGCGCAGGTACTCGCAGCTCTTGCACGGCTCGGGCGCGGTGTGGACGAATCCGCGAAACGAGGAGAACCCCTCGGGCCACGCGGCCCGGACGGCGCCGGGGACGCGCGCATCCGCCTCGGGCGGGCCGGCGAAGGAGCACCCCATCAGGTGTCCCTCGGGCGCGACCGCGGCGAGGACGTCCCCCGCCACGCACCCCTGCACTCCCCAGAACGCCGCGGCCCGCGCGGAAGGGCGGTGCCAGAAGACCATCGGGGCGAAGGAGCAGTCGAGCTTGACCCGGATGCGGTGGCGCAGCATCAGGCGGCGTGCGAGCGGATAGATGCGCCTCGCCTGATCGGAGGTGAGCTCCTCGTCGAGCCGCGCGCCGCGGCCGACCGGCTTGAAGCGGAGCAGCTCCAGCTCGTTCAGGCGCAGCCTGCGCACGAGGCGCGCGACGTCCGCCAGGCCGGCGAAGGTGCTGCGGCTCACCACGCAATTGATGCCGACTTCCTCCTTCACGGAGCGGAGCAGGCGCAGGGCGCGCTCGGCGTGGACGAAGCCGTCGAATCCGCGCGCCCGGCGGTATCCCTCGGCCACGCCGTCCACGCTGACGTTGATCTGCCCGAAGACGCGGCACCGCTTCGCGTCGCTCCCGCCGAGGCCGAGCCCGCTCGTCGTGAGGTTGGGCGTGATCCCCACGGCGCGTGCGTGGGCGGCCACCTCGAACAGGTAGTCCAGCTCCAGCGCCTCGCCTCCGCCCAGCGCCACGTGGAAGACGCCCATCGCGGCGAGCTCGTCGAGGATCCGGCGCGCGTCGTCCAAGGGCAGCGCGGGCCCGCGCGGGGTGGCGTCGACGTAGCAGCCCGTGCACCCGGCGGCGCACCGGCGCGAGAGGACGATGTGCACCTCGGTGGGCGCGACGAGCGGCGCGTCGTCCGCCGCCGGCGAGTCCCACAACGGCGAGGAGGGCTGTCCCAGCTCGCGCATCATCTCCCGGTCGACGTGCAGCAATGCGCGCGGCCGGGCGATTTCGACCACGCCGCCGAACCGCTCGGCGCGGGCACGGACCACCTCGAGCTTCATGGGGCGCGAGGGCGCCGCAGCAGCGTCCCGAGCAGCAGCGCGAGCGCGCTCGCGAAGGCGGCGCCGAAGATCAGGAAGGTGACGTCGACGCCCAGCGAGCTGGAGTTCGGGTTGCACCCGAAGGTGGCCCGGAGCACGCGGCCCTTGCGAAAAAGCATGCCGGCATCCTACCGGGATCGTCGAGCATCTTCGTCCGGCATCTGGCGGACGAGGATCAGGCCGAAAAGGTTTTGCCCGACAGCGGCTCCGCGATCAGCGGCGCCCGTGACCGCCGGAAGCGCGCGCGCCTCCGGAGTGGCCGCCGCCGGAGCGCGCGCCACCGCCGCCCTGTGGCGCCGCCGCTGGCGCGGAG
>JBJMQJ010000230.1:0-11094 GCA_045802765.1 Myxococcales bacterium | reverse complement strand
CGCGGGGGCGAACATCGGCGCGGACGCGGCGATCTTCGAGGCGGTCCACGGCAGCGCGCCGGACATCGCCGGCAAGGGGATCGCCAATCCGACGGCGGTCATGCTGGCCGGCGCGATGCTGCTCGAGCACATCGGCGAGCGCACCGCCTCCGACAAACTGTCGACCGCGATCCGCGAAGCGATCGCCTCGAAGGAAGCCACCACCCGCGACGTGGGCGGCAACGCCACCTCCCGTATGTTCACCAACGCCGTGCTGAAGCGTCTCCGCTGAAGGACCAAAGAGCGTTTCACGCAGAAGTCGCTCCTCCGCGCTCTCCATTTCCTCCCCTCCTCCGCGTGAAACGCTCTAGTCCAACCACGCGGCTCCCTCGTCGATGTGCACCTGAAGGGGTTGGAGGGAGGCGCCAGGGCAGGGGCCGCCGATGCACGAGCCGGTCGAGGGATCGAAGCGGGCGCCGTGGGCGTGGCACTCGAGCTCGCCCAGGGAGTTGAAGAGGCGCCCGTCGCCGATGTCCACGGGCTGGGCGCGGTGGGGGCAGAGATTCACCCAGGCGCGAACGGTGCCGTCGGGAGCGCGGTGGGCGAACCCTTCTACCGAGAGCGGGCCGAAGTGGCCGCGGATCGGAGGCAACGGAAATCGGACGGAGCCTCCCGCCGGAAGGTCGCGCAGGTCGAACAGCTTCGTCACGGCTTGGGCGCCACCCAGGGGATCTCGCGCCCGCCGGCGCGGAGGTTCGCCGCGCGCGCCAGCACGAAGAGCAGATCGGAGAGCCGGTTCAGGTAGGCGAGCACGTGCGGGGACACCGTCTCCTCGCGGGCGAGCTGCACCGCCTTGCGCTCGGCGCGGCGGCACACGGTGCGGCACAGGTGCAGCGCGGCGCCCGGCCGCGAGCCGCCCGGCAGGATGAACTGGCGCATCTCGGGCAGCTCGCCGGTGAGGCGGTCGATGTCGATCTCCATCCGGGCGACCATGTCGGCGCGGATGCGGGGGACTTCGCGCGGCGCTTTTTCCGCCTGGGGCGTGGCAAGCTCGGAGCCGAGCGTGAACAGCTCGCTCTGCAGCGCATCGACGATGGCGAGGATGTCCTTCTGGGCGGGCTCGAGCAGCTCCTCCCGGGCGACGCCGAGCGCGCTGTTCAGCTCGTCCACCTCGCCGTACGCGCCGACGCGCAGGTCGTCCTTGCGCACGCGCGGGCCGCCGAACAGGCCGGTCGATCCGTCGTCCCCGCGGCGCGTGTAGATCTTGCTCATCGTGGTCGCGCACCCTACTGCGCGCTGCTAGGATCGGGCAACGATGCGCGTCCCCGCCTATCCGCACCGAAAGGCCGTGCACTGCGGCTCGGGGACGCTCGCTTCGGCGCTGGCGCATCGCGGCCTGTGGCTCTCCGAGCCGATGGTGTTCGGGCTCGGCGCGGGGCTCGGATTCGCCCTCCACGAAGGGGAGCCGCCGCAGCAGGCCTCGCGCTTCTTCGTCGGCCGCAGCCCGAGCTTCGAGCAGGACCTGTGCGCCTCGCTGGGCGCCGAGCTCCTGGTCGAGCAGTACGACAAGCCCGGCGCCGCGTGGACGCGATGCTGCGAGCTGATCGCGCAGGGGAAGCCGGCGCTGGTCTATACCGACTTGTTCGAGCTGCCGTACATCGGGGCGCGCAACCACTGGTATGGCCACCTCGTCGCGGTGATCGGGCACGAGGGAGACGAGGCCGTGATCTCGGACAACGAGCGGCCCGAGCCCGTGCGCATCCCCATCGCCGCGCTCCAGCGCGCGCTGGGCGGCCCCGCGCCCGTCCCGGTGGACGGCATTTCGGTGCTCGCCCTGGGCGAGGTCGACCCCGCGCCGCCGAGGCGCGCGCGCGAGGCGGTGCTGCAGCAAGCGGTGCGGCTCACCGAAGAAGCGCCGCCGCGCACCGGCGTTCGCGGCCTGCGCGCGCTCGCCGACGAGCTGCCCGGCTGGAAGGAGCGCCCCGACGCCGACCGGTGCTTCCGCCTCGCCGCGCAGGTGATCGAGCAGCGCGGGACCGGGGGCGGCCTCTTCCGGCGGATGTATGCGCGCTTCCTCGAGGAAGCCGGACTGCCCGAGCTGTCGGCGCTCTGCGCGCGCTCGGCCGACGCGTTCACCGCGCTGGCGAGCCGGCCGGCGCCGGAGGAGGCGCGCGCCTGCGCCGCGGCCGAGGAAACGCTGTGGAAGCGTGCGCTGGACGTCCTCGAGCCATGACCCGGGCCGCCGCCGCGCTCGGCCTCGTCGCCGCTTGCGGCGGCATGAAGGACCCGGCTTCGGTCGCCGACAAGTTCGTCGACCGCTACTACGTCGAATCGGACCAGCAGGGCGCGCTGCCCTTCACCGCGGGCGTCGCGACGCTGCGGCTGCAGGACGAGCTGCGCCTCTCCGCGGAGGGACGGCGGCCCGGCAATCCCTTTCCCTCCCGCCAGGTGCGGGTCTACTACACGCGCTCGACGATCGTAGGGGCCAACGCCGAACGGACGGTGGACTACAAGCTCGACATCCGCCCGCAGGGAGGTGGCGACCTGCAGCGCGACGCGCACCTCACGCTCGCGCGGCAGACCGACGGGACCTGGCGCGTGGTGCGCTTCCACGAGACGCAACCTTCGCGATGAAGCTCGAGTACACGATCTCGCAGGATGCCGCTGGGCAGCGCCTGGACAAGTTCCTCCGCCGCCGCCTCGCGGAGATGCCGCTCTCGCACCTCTACAAGATGGTGCGCACCAAGAAGGTGCGCGTGAACGGGGCGCGAGCCGACGTCGCGCAGCTGCTCCAGCCGGGCGACGTGGTGGTGGTGCACGGCGCCCGGGAAGCGAACCCGGAGCTGGCCCCCGCGCCTGCCGCGGCCCGTCCGCCCAGCGCCGTGCGGCAGGACTTCGCCGTGCTCTACGAGGACGCGCACATCCTGGTCTGCGACAAACCAGCCGGGCTGCCCATCCACGCCGGTTCGGGGATCAGCGGCGACACGCTGGTCGATCAGGCGCGCGCTTATCTCGCTCGGCAGGGGCTGGTGGTCCCGGAAGGCGAGTTCAAGCCCAGCCCCGCGCACCGCCTGGACCGGGAGACGAGCGGCGTGGTGGTGGTGGCGAAGACGCGGCAAGCGATGGTGCGGCTCACGGAGATGTTCACCGCGGGCGAGCCGAAGAAGACGTATCTCGCCTTGGCGAAGGGGCGCTTCCAGCGCGACCGCGGGACGGTGGACTTGCGCCTCGCCGAGCACCAGCAGACTTTTGCCAGCAAGCAGGAGCGCGGCGTCAACTTGCAGCAAGCCGTCACGCACTGGACGAAGCTTCTGGGCGGTCCCGAGGCGACCCTCCTCGAGCTGTCGATCGAGACGGGCCGCACGCACCAGATCCGCCGCCATCTGGCCGCGATCGGACATCCGGTCGTCGGTGACGCGAAGTACGGCGACTTCACCTTCAACCGCAGGGCGCGGTCCGCATGGGGCGCGAAGCGCATGTTCCTGCATTCTTCCAGGCTGGCGCTGCCGCACCCCGTCTCCGGCAAACGGCTGGTCTTCGACGCGCCGCTTCCGGGCGAGCTGGCCGAGGTGCTCCCCAAGGCCGGCGTGGCATGGTCGCCCACACGGCCGCACCCGAAGGAAGGATGATGCGTTCCGGCGCGTTTGTACCTATTCTCAGCGCGCGTTTGCCATGAACACCACCACCCCGTCACCGCCGCCGAAGATCCAGCCGCCGCTCTGGCGCCGCGTCTGGACGCGGCTCAGGGCGGATCGCGGCCCGGGGAAGAAGCAGCTCTGGGTGCTCGTCGCCATCCCGGCGGGCGCCCTGGCATTCATCGGGCTCGTCGCGCTGATAGCCATCTACGCCGCGTTTGCCAAGGGGCTTCCCTCCATCGACTGGGCGCGGCAGTACCGGCCGCCCATCGTCACCAACGTGATCAGCGGCGACCAGCAGCTGATGGGCGAGTTCTACGACGAGCGCCGCGTGGTCGTCCCGTATCAGCGGATCCCCAAGAAGCTGGTGCAGGCGTTCATCGCGAGCGAGGACGCCGGCTTCTTCGACCACGGGGGCGTGAGCTTCACGGGCCTGCTTCGCGGCCTCTACCAGACCTACGTGAAGCGCACGCGGATCGTCGGCGGGTCGACGCTTTCGCAGCAGACGGCGAAAGCGATCATCGCTTCCTCCGAGGGCGCGAAGGCCGTCCGCGTGCGCAGCGGCTGGGCGGGGGTGCGGCGCAAGGTGCGCGAGTTCATCCTCACCCGGCGCCTGGAGAGCAACTTCAACAAGGAGCAGATCCTCAACCTGTACCTCAACGAGGTCTATCTCGGGCACCACGCCTACGGCGTGCAGGCCGCCGCGGAGAACTACTTCCGCAAGAACGTCTGGGAGCTGACGCTGCCGGAGATGGCGCTCATCGCGGGTCTGCCGCAGGCCCCCAGCGCGTACTCGCCGTTCGCGCATCCCGACAAGGCGAAGGCGCGGCGCGGCTACGTCCTGCGGCGGATGTTCGAGGAGGGGATGATCGGCGCCAAGCAGCGCGACGCGGCCGATGCGTCGCCGATCGAGGTGTACTCCGTGCAGGACATCTTCCGCGAGACGGCGCCCTACGTGACCGAGCACGTGCGCCGCGACGTGGTGGCCCGCTTCGGAAACCAGCGGCTCTTGCAGGACGGCTTGCAGATCTTCACCACGGTCGACCTCGAGCGCGAGCACGACGCCATCGCCGCCACTCTCAAGGGCATCCTCGAGGTGGACAAGCGCCAGGGCTTCCGCGGCGCGCTCATGCACCTGCCCGAGAAGGATTGGGCCGACTTCACCCAGAAGGAGGACAAGTTCCTCCGCGGCGAGGGCAAGCGCGACGAGGTGGTCGCGGCGCTCGTCACCAAGGTGGAGAAGGACCAGATCTCCGTGGCCGTGGGCGAGGCGAAGGGCCTCATCCAGCTCGCCAGCACCTGGTGGGCGCGCAAGCCGAACTCGGAGGTGAACTCCGAATACGCGAAGATCTCCACGCTGAAAGGCGTCGTCACGCCGGGTGACGTCGTTCTCGTGCGGGCGAGCGAGACGAAGGGCGAGTACCTGTTGGAGCAGGAGCCCAAGCTGCAGGGCGCGCTCATCTCCGTCGACCCGAACAGCGGTTACGTGGTGGCGATGATCGGCGGATACGACTTCGAGAAGAGCGAGTTCAACCGCGCCTTCCAGGCCTGCCGGCAGCCGGGGTCGGCGTTCAAGCCCGTCATCTACAGCGCCGCCATCGAGCAGCGCGCGTTCACCGCCTCGACGATCCTCCTCGACGCGCCGATGGTCACCGACGACGAGTCCACCGGCAAGCGCTGGAAGCCGAACAACTACGAGGAGACGTTCCAGGGCGAGGTGCCGGTGCGCAAGGCGCTGATCCATTCGCTCAACACGCCGGCCATCCGGACCTTGCAGCAGGTGGGCGTGAAGGCGGCGGGGGCGTGGGCGCACAAGCTGGGGATCAGCACCAAGATCAACGAGGACCTCTCCATGGCGCTGGGGTCCTCGTGCGTGTACCTGTGGGACCTGACGCAGGTGTTCACGCTGTTCAACCGGATGGGGCAGAGGCCGCGGCCCATCTTCACCCGGCGCGTGCTCGACCGCGACGGGCGCATTCTCGAGGACCACAGCTCGTTCTACGATCCGTGGACCACGCTGCCCGACCGCATCGCCTCGGGATACGCGAAGCTGTTCGAGCCGGTCGAGCAGGTGATCCAGCCGGAGACGGCCTTCCTCATGCACCATCTGATGGAGGAGGTCTGCCGGCCGCCCGGGACGGGCGGGCGCGCGATTGCGCTGGGCAAGCCGGTCGCCGGCAAGACAGGCACCACCAACGACCTCTTCGACGCGTGGTTCCTCGGGTACACCAAGGACCTCGTCACCGGCGTGTGGGTCGGCTACGACACCTACGAAGTCCCGATGGACAAGTACGAGACGGGCGGGCACACGGCGCTGCCCATCTGGCTGGACTACATGCAGCGGGCGCTGAAGAGCGTGCCGCAGCCGCAGTTCGATCCGCCGACGGAGAACATCGTCTGGGTGAGCGTCGATCCGGAGACGGGGAAGCGCGCCACCGACCTGACCCGCCAGCCGGTCCTCGAGGCGTACCTGAAGGGCAGCGAGCCACCGGACGAGACGCAGCCGGCGCAGACCGGACAGCCGCCGCCGTCCACCACCGCCGCGCAGGAAGCGCTCATCAAGGGTCTCTAGAACTCGCGTCGGACGCTGCGACACAGAGGGAAAATTGCGCCTGTGCACCGGCGCATCCGTCTGTTAAAACGGGTGCATGTTCGGGCTCTCGATGACGGAGGTCGTCATCATCCTGGGGCTGGCCCTGCTGCTCCTCGGGCCGGACCAGCTTCCCTCCATTGCCAAGACGCTCGGAAAGGGCATGCGGGAAATCCGCAAGGCGACGGACGATCTGAAGAGCACCTTCGATCAGGAATTGGTCCGCCTCGACGAGCCGGAACCTCCGCGGCTGCAGCCGCTGTCCGCCGATCCGGCCGCCGCGCGCGCGAACGCACGGGCGGCCGCTCCGACGCCGGGGGACCCCGCGTCGGCACGTGCGGCGGCACGGCGTGCAGCGGCCGGGCCCGATGCAGCGGGCGGAGACGCCGCCGCCGTGGTGCCTGCGCCGGATGCGCCCGCGAGCGGTGACCCGTCGCCCGGCTTGCGACTCGTGCCGCCCGACGGGACCGTCGCGCGTGAGGCAGCGAAGCTGGAAGCGACGAACCTGGTCGAGCCGCCCGCCGCCGACGTTTCGGGTCCGGCCGCGCCCGCGCCGTCCGAGGGCGTCAAGGACGCGAAGTGAGCCCCGCGGCCCTACCGAAGCCGGTCGTCCCCGGCGAAGGGCCCGAGGATGACATCCATCTCACCCTGCGCGAGCACCTGCTCGAGCTGCGCAAGCGCCTCAAGTGGGCGCTCCTGTTCCTCGGGCTGGGGTTCGTCGCCTCGTACCACTGGGCGATCCAGATCTTCCATTTCCTCATGCGGCCGGTGCTCGCCGCGCTGCCCGAGGGCGAGAAGTCGCTCCACTTCTCCAGCAGCGTCGAGCCGTTCTTCATCTACCTGAAGGTGGGCTTGTACGCGGGGCTATTCGTGGCGCTGCCCGCGATCCTCTGGCAGGTGTGGGCCTTCGTCGCGCCGGGCCTGTACCGGAAAGAGCGGCGCACCATCCTGCCGTTCGTCGCCGCGGCCACGCTGTTCTTCGTCGGCGGCGCCGCGTTCTGCTACATGGTGATCCTGCGGCCGGCGTTCGATTTCCTCATCAACAGCGCGGGTCCCGACATCAAGCCGGTGCTGATGATGGACACGCAGCTCAGCCTGGTGATGACGCTCCTGCTCGCGTTCGGGATCATCTTCGAGCTGCCGTTGGTGCTGACCTTCCTCTCCATGGTCGGCATCGTCGACCACAAGTTCCTCGGCAAGTACCGCCGCCACGCCATCGTGCTGAACGTCATCCTCGCGGCGATCATCACGCCCACCGGAGATCCGGTGAACCTGGCGCTCATGGCGATCCCGATGGTGCTCTGCTACGAGCTCGGCGTCATCGGGGCGCGCATCTTCCGCAAGAAGGACCAGGTCCCGCGGTTCACGGTGTAGATCCTGGCGGTTCCGGCAGCGCAGTCTGCGCTGCTGCTCCGGCGCGCCCATCTGCGTTCCGTAACCGGCGCAGTTGCTTCCTCGCGCGTGCCGCGAGTCGCTCGACTTCGCTTGGGTCCATTCCGAGCCGTTCCTCGCAATACTGGTCGAACGAGGCGAACCCCACCGTTCGCCAGCCTTCCATCGACTGGAACAGCACGGCGATGCGGCCCAACGTCTCGTCGTAGCGCTCGCGGAGGTGGAGAAGCCGCCGCAGCCGCTCGTGGATGGCGCGCGCTTCATGCCCTCTCGGACCGGAATCGTGCGAGCGGAGAATCGCGTCGAGCGTCGTCGAGTCTTCCAGCAAAGGTCTGCTCATGCGACGACCGTAGCAGGCACCTCCGACAGTTGGACGCTCGGAACCAACGTTTGCGAGTAAACGCCTGGTTCAGCCGGATGAACTTCCTGTACAGAGTCAGTCGACGAGGACGCCAGGGTTGAGGATGCCCGCGGGGTCGAGCGCGCGCTTCGCGGCACGCAGCGCGGCGGCGAAGGGTTCCGGGCGCTCGCGGTCGTACCAGGGGCGGTGCGTGCGGCCGACGGCGTGGTGGTGCGTGATGGTGCCGCCGGCCGCGAGGACCGCCTCCGACGCGGCCGCCTTCAGCTCCGCCCATTGCGAGAGCTCGCTTCCGCGGCGTACTGGCCCCAGGAAGGTGAAGTAAGGCGCGGGACCGTCCGGATAGATGTGGGTGAAGCGGCAAGTCAGAGTGCCTGCGCCGCAGACGCGCCGCAGGGCATCTCGCATCGCGGACGAGACCCCGGCGTGCAGCGCCTCGAATCGATCCCAGGTGCAGGCCGTCTCGAAAGTGTCGGCGATGATGCCGAGCGACACGAGCGCGCTCTGGAGGTACGGCGCCGCGAAGAACGCTTCGCGCCAATGCGCCGACTCTCCCTCGCGCGCCTTCTCGCCTCGGTCGCGGTACACCGGTTCTCGCGCGCAGGTGCCGCCTGCGTCGGCGGCGAGGGCAAGCGCGCGCGACATCCACGGTTCCAGTGGGTGGTCTCCCGATTCGAAGGCGAGCAGCAGCACTGCGCCGCTCTCGGCGACGCCGGTGAAGGCGGCCTCGGCTGGATCGAGCAGCCGGCAGTTCGCCGGGTACAGGCCCGCTTGCGCGATGGCCCGCGCGGCCCGCGCGCCGGCGAAGAGATCCGGGAAGATGACGCTGGCGCTCGCGCGGTAGCGCGGCTGCGGGTGGACGCGGACCCACGCTTCGGTCACTACGCCAAGGATCCCCTCGGAACCGAGCGCGAGGCGGTCCGGGTTGGGCCCTGCTCCCGAGGCGGGCAGTCGCCGCGACGCCCAGGTCCCGGCGGGAGTGATCATCCGCATTGACTCGACCAAATCGTCGATGTGCGTGTAGAGCGTCGCGAAGTGCCCGCCGGCGCGGGTCGCTATCCAGCCGCCCAGCGTGGAGAACTCGAAGGACTGCGGGAAGTGCCGCAGCGTCAGCCCGTGGGGCCGGAGCTGCGCCTCCAGGTCGGGGCCGAGCGCGCCCGCCTGGATGCGCGCGGCCCGCGAGACAGGGTCGACCTCGAGCACTCGTGAAAGGCGACCGAGATCGAGGGAACACGCCGGCCGCCCGCGCCCGCCCGCTTCGACTCCGCCCACGACGCTGGTCCCGCCGCCGTACGGCGCGACGGCGATGCCTGCTGTCGCGCAGGCTTCCAGCGCGCGGGCGACGTCCTCCTCCGAGCGCGGCAGGCAGACGAAGTCCGGCGCGGAGGAAAAGTCGCAGGCGAACCCGCGGACGAGGTCGCGGTAGGCGCGGCCGTACGCATGGCGCAGCCGGGCCTCGGGCGATGCGTCGCACAGCTCCGCGATGGACTCCGGTGGCGGAACTGCCGGCGCTGCGAGTCCGGCGATCGCCTGTGCCAGGCTCGGCAGCGGTGCCGGCTGCGCTGCGGGGCTGCCCAGCGCGGCCGCGATCTGCGCGCCCAGCGCGCGTCGCCCGTTCTCGTCGGGGAGACGCTCCTCCCAACCCCACGCCCAGAAGCTGCGCCGCATCCGGCGAAGCTAGCAGGTCTTTACGCTCCGCCTCCGCCGTGGTATCCGGCCCCGCTCGGAAAAGTCCCCATCGTCTAGAGGCCCAGGACACCGCCCTTTCACGGCGGTAACCAGAGTTCGAATCTCTGTGGGGACGCCACCCTTCTACTCGAAATTACTCGCATCTCGCAGGGATGTTGCCGGCGATCTGGCCGACTCCGACGAGGCTGACGCCCCTCGAGAGGAGAACACCGTTGGTCTGCATCTGCCGATGACCGCCGGGACGGTCCCCGGTCGTGCATGTCCATGACGCCGATGAGGTGGGCCGACGCACACTGCTTTCGCGGGAACCCTCTCTTGTGACACCCTTGAACATTGGTGGAACCGCGCAGCCATACCGACGACCTGCCTGAGGGGGCGGAGCTGCCTCCAGCCGGCATCCGCAACATGGCCATCGCGCGCTGGGCCTTGGTCGGCGTGATGGCCGCCGTCGCCGCCGCAGCGTGGGTGCACTACTTCGAGGCCGCGCCGCGCACCAGCCAAATCGTCGCCAAGTACCTCTGCCCGATGCATCCGTCCGTCGTCACCGTCATGCCAGGGACCTGCCCAATCTGCGGAATGGATCTGGCGCCGATCCCGCTCGACGGCACCGCGACGGGAAAACCGAGCGCCCCGAACACGAGCGCAGGTGCGCAGGCCCCCGCGGGCGTCTCTGGGCTGGTGCCCATCGACCTCACCCCGGAGCGCATCCAGCTCATCGGGATGCGAACGGCACAGGTCACCCGCGAGAAATTCTCACCGCAGCTCCACACGGTGGGGGTCGTCACCGCCACCGAGGGCGGCACCGCGCTGGTTACCGCGCGCTTCTCCGGCTTCGTCGAGAAGGTGCTCGTCGCACAGACCGGCCGGTTTGTGAACAAGGGCCAGGCGCTGGCGCGCATCTACAGCCCGGACCTGCTCGGTCCCCAACAAGCTTACCTGAACGCCTTGCGGTGGCTTCATGACATGGACGGCGCCGAATCGAGCCGGGCGCTGGAACTGGACGCGCGCAACCGGCTCCGACTCGCGGGTGTCTCCAACGAAGACATCGACGAGATCAATCGAACCCGCAAGCCTCTGCGAGCGCTCTCGGTCCGCGCGACCTTGAGCGGTCACGTAGGGAAGAAGACGGCAATCACCGGCCTCCGCGTCGAGCCGGGCACCGAGCTGTTCGAGATCGCCGACCTCTCGACAGTGTCGGTGGTGGCCGACGTCCACGAGTCGCAGATCGAGCTGGTGAAGGCAGGCCAAAAGGCTAGCGTCGCCGTGCCAGCGGTCCCGGGCCAGACTTTCACCGAACGGGTCTCATTCCTCTACCCCGAGGTCTCGACCGGCAATCGCACCCTCAAGATCGATCGTCCTCGGGTGCGGATGAACTGTGGCAACGAGACGAAAGGCAAAGGGTGCGAGGCAGCGACGCTCTACCTGACGCCGTTCTACGCGCGCCACGGCAT
>JBJMQJ010000229.1:0-8599 GCA_045802765.1 Myxococcales bacterium | reverse complement strand
GCCACCGACGCGGAAGAACTCCTCGTCCTGAAGCACCTGGAGCAGCTTGGCCTGCAGCCGGATCGCCATCTCGCCGATCTCGTCGAGGAAGATCGACCCCTGGTCGGCCAGCTCGAACTTGCCCGGCTTCTCGCTGGTGGCGCCGGTGAAGGCGCCCCGCTCGTGCCCGAACAGCTCGGACTCCAGAAGCTCGCTGGGCAGCGCCGCGCAATTGATCTTCACGAACGGCTTGCCCCGCCGCGGGCTGCGCTCGTGCAGCGCGCGCGCGATGCCTTCCTTGCCGACGCCGCTCTCGCCGCGGATGAGCACCGGCACGTCGGTCTCGGCGACGCGGTCGACCATGTCCCAGATGCCCATCATGGCGGGGCTGACGGAGACGAAGTCGGTGGGCGGCCCGCGGCGCGAACCGGCGCTGGGCGCGACGGGGGGCGGCGCGCCGGTCTCGCGGACGACCGCGACCGCCGGCACCGGATCGGGGCGCGGAGGCAACACCGCGGGGACCTCGTCGGCGCCCGGCACGCGCACCGACGCGCTGCAGCGCTCGATGGCCTCGCGCAGCTCGTCGGGCTCGATGGGCTTCACCAGGTAGTCGCTGGCGCCGAGCCGCATCGCCTTGACCACCGATTCCTTGTCGTCCATGGCCGACAGCGCGATCACCGGCGCGAGGCCGCCCTGCGCGCGGTAGCGGCGCAGCACCTCGAAGCCGTCGATGCCGGGCATGCGCAGGTCGAGCAGCACCGCCTGGGGCGGCACCGCCGCGCCCGCAAGCCACTCCAGCCCCGACCGTCCGTCGGGCGCCGCGAAGGCGTGGTAGCCTACCCGTCCCAAGAGCTCGACGAGGATTTCCCGTGCCGCCTCGTCGTCGTCGATTACCAGTACCTGGTTCGCGCGCTCCATCGGTCTCCTCGCCACCACTTTTGACCGGCTCGAATCGAACACTTGCCTGTCAAGGTTTCCGGCCCGCCGCCCGGGGGACGACGTTGCGCGGGGACTTGAGCAAGCTGTGTGCCAGTGTGGGAAAGCCCCGCGCCATCCCGGTAATCTAGTAACGACTCCAGGCCGCTGCGCTTCCGTGGAGCAGAAGCGGAAAGGCCTTACGGCGAACGCGCCCAGAGCGCGCGCAGCGCGGCGTTCACGACGCGTTGCCCTTCCAGGTTCACGGCGTGCCCCACCTCGGGAACCACGAGGAGCTGCGCGCCGGGAATGAGGCGCGCCATCTCTTCCGCTCCGGCGGGCGAAGCGAGCTGGTCGAGGGCGCCATGGGCGACCAGGGTCGGAACCCGCAGCGACGGGAGCCGATCCGTCGCATCATGCTCCAGCGCCGCATCGATCTGTCCCTGGAAGCCCTGCACGCTCTGGAACGGCTGGGACGAGGCGAAGCGGAGAGCGGCGCGAACTGCCGCCTCCTTCCGCCAGTACGGGTCGCTGAAGAGCCACGCGTAGGCCTGCTTCTCCCACGCCTGGCGCAGCGCAGCCGATTGCGCGGCGGCGGGGTACAGGGCGCGCCACGCTTCCAGAAGCGCGCGCGACCGCGGCGACTGCCGCGCGAAGCTCGACAGGAGCGCCAGCGAGCGCACCCGCCCGGGGTGGCCCAGCGCCAGCTCCTGCGCTGCCGCTCCACCGAGCGATAGGCCGACGACGTGCGCCCGCTGCACCTGGCAGGCGTCGAGGACCCGCAGGGCATCGTCCGCGAGCTGCCGCGTCGTGTACGGTCCCGGCGGCGCGTCGCTCTTGCCGACCCCGCGCGCGTCGGGAGCGATGCAGCGGTGGGTCCGCGCGAAGTGCGCTAGCTGCACGCCCCAGGCGGCGGCCGGCGCGTTCAGCCCCTGCAGCCAGAGCACCGGGTCAGCGCCGGCATCTTCCGGCCGCTGGTCGATGGCGTGCAGCCGCGCCCCGTCCTGCGCGACGACCTCTATGCCCCCTCCTCGTCGAGGACGTGCGACAGGCGCTGCTGGTCGGCGTCGTCCATGGCATCGAAGCGGACGCCCACGTCGTACTTCGCGGGCGCTCCGGAGGGCATCTGGTGCACCCAGACCACCACCGCCTTGGTGGCGAGCGTGGTGTCGTCGGGAAGGAAGAGGTCCAGCTCGAGCCGCGAGCCGACCTTCAGCTCGTCGTCGCTGTAGATCCGCACGCCGCCCAGGCTGATGTCGATGGCGCGCTCGCGGTCGTCCTTGCCCCGCAGCCGCCGCAGGAGCGAGACGCCGACGGGCCTGTAGAACACGGGGGCCTTCAGCCTGCGGTACTTGCGGCGATCGTCGTCCTGTTCGTCGGGGACCATGCGATTGCGAGGCTAGGGCAATCGGGGGCGGGCGACAAGTTCCGGGGCTGGTGGGGCCGGCTCGCCCAAATCGATCTCGGGGGCTGAAAGTGACCGGACGCGCGACCCGTAACCCTGACCGCGACCCCGAACCGACGGTTACGGTCGCGTTCGCAGTCGGGGGGCGTGCCCTACATGTACTGCCCGCCGTTGATATTCAGCTGCGCCCCCGTAATCCAATCGCCCTCCGTGCAGAGGAACCGCACGAGCCGTGCTACCTCGTCCGCCTGGCCGAAACGACCCAGCGGGATACGCCCCTTCACCGCGTCGCGCGCCGGAGCCGGCATGGTCGCGAGCATGTCCGTCTCGACGAACCCGGGGCAGATGGCGTTCACGGTGATGCCGAACCGCGCCAGCTCCTGCGCGACGCTCTTGGTGAAGGCGATGATCCCCGCCTTGGCGGCCGCGTAGTTGGCCTGCCCCATCGCGCCGGTCTGCCCGATGATGCTGGCGATGTTGATGATGCGGCCCCACCCGCGCGAGATCATCGGCTCGAGCGCCGCCTTGGTGCAGTGGAACACGCTGTTCAGGTTGACCTGGATGACCTCGTCCCACTCAGCCGCGGTCATCTTGCGCAGCGTGCGGTCGCGGTTCACGCCGGCGTTGTTGACGAGGATCTCCACCGGGCCGAGATCGCGCGCGGCGAGCGTGAGGACCTTATGACAGTCCTCGGGGCGTCCCAGGTCTCCCTGGACCAGCCGGGCCTTGGAGCCCAGGTGCTCGACCTCGGCGGCGAGTGAGGCGGCCTGCTCCTCCCCGCGGCAGTAGTGGACCGCGATCGAGGCGCCCTCGCTGGCGAGAGCGCGCGCGATGGCGCGGCCGATGCCGCGGGACGATCCGGTCACCACCGCGACGCGGCCCTGCAGCCGCTTCGCCGTGCTTGGTGCGCCGTCGAGATCCACGTCGTTCTCCCTCAGCATGGCCTTCCTCCGCCGTCGGACCATTTGCATGGACGACGCACGGCGCAAGCGAGGCGCCACGGGCGCCGCAGCGAGTCCGCGAGAGGAGTCGGGCGAAGCGCATGCTACAGTACACTCACGTGCGCACCGCCGTCATCGTGGCGACGTACGAGCAGCCGCGCTGGCTCGACCTGGCGTTGCGCGGCTGGGCGCGCCAGGTGCTGCGCCCTTCCTCCGTCGTCGTCGCGGACGACGGCAGCGGCCCCGAGACCGCCCAGGTGGTGCGCCGCTGGGGCGCGCAACACGTGCGCCGCGAGCGCGACCCGGGCCGGTTCGGCAAGTGTCCGGCGGTCAACGCGGCGGTCCGCCGAGCGCGAGAGCTGGGATGCGACTTCGCGCTGTTCACCGACGGGGACTGCCTCCCGGCGGCCGGCCTGCTCGCGCGGCACCTGGAGGTGGCGCGGCCCGGGCGCTTCGCCGCCGGAGGAGTGGTCCGCCTCTCGCGCGACGCTTCGGAGGCGCTCACCGGCGAAGAGGTCGAATCGGGCGGGTTCCAGCGCAGCGCCGGAAGGGACAAGCGCCGGTACGCGCTCCCGCCGCCGATCGGCCGGCTCGTCGAGCTCGTCTCCCCGCGCCGCACGCCCTGGAAGGGCGGCAACTCGTCGGCGTTCCTCAGCGACGTCCTGCGCGTCAACGGTTACGACGAACGATTCGGTTGGGGCTCCGAGGACAAGGAGCTGGGCGAGCGTCTCGAGAACGCCGGCGTCCGGGGCTATTCGATCCGCTACACCGCGCCGGTCTTCCATCTCTGGCACGACCGCCCCTACGTCGACTCCGCCGTGATTGCCCGAAACCGCGAGCTCCTCGCCGAAACCCGCCGCACCCATTCCACCTGGACCCCCTCCGGCATCCACCAATCAAGGACGAATTGATCACCGCGAAGAGCGCGAAGCGCGCGAAGGATTGGGTTCCAGGGAAAAACTTCGCGCCCTTCGCGCGCTTCGCGGTGATCCCTTTTACCGCCTCAGGCCGCGAGGAGGTCGCGGGCGAGAGCGAGGACTTCGTCCATCATGGAAGGGGTGAGCTTGCCGGTGTTCGTGTTTTGTTGGCTGACGTGGTAGCTGCCGAGCAGGGCTGGGGCGGCGGGGAGGCGGGTCAGGGAGCCGTGCCCGAAACGTGGGCGAGGCCGCGGGACGGGAATTCCGCGGCGGGCGAAGTGCTGCAAGGCCGCGTCCCAACCGACCGCGCCGAGCGCGAGCAGGACCCGGGCACGGGGAAGCAGCGCGAGCTCCGCATCGAGCCACGAGCTGCACCGGCGCAGCTCGTCGGGCCGGGGCACGTTCGCCGGCGGAGCGCAGCGGCACGGCGCCACGATGAACGCGTCCCGCAGGCGCAGCCCGTCGTGCCGGTGCACGCTCTGGGGCTGGTTGGCGAATCCCGCCCGGTGCAGCGCCGCGAAGAGGAAATCTCCGCTGCGGTCGCCGGTGAACATGCGCCCGGTGCGGTTTCCCCCATGCGCCGCGGGAGCCAACCCGATGAGCACCAGGCGCGCTCCCGGATCGCCGAAGCCCGGCACCGGCCGCGCCCAGTACGTGTGCTCGGAAAACCTTCGCACCTTGACCCGCGCCACCTCCTCGCGCCAGGCGACGAGCCTGGGGCAGGCGCGGCACGCGACCATGCGCGCCTGCAGGTCGCGCAGCGCCCGCGACCCGCCCTGCGCGCCGACGATGCGCAAAGCGCCGCGCCCGCGGGGAGCCGAACGCTCAGCTCCCGCGCGTGCCGCCACGGCCGCCGCCGCGCGTGCTGCCGCGCGGCATCTGCTGCATGGGTCCGCGCGATCCGAACCCGCCCTTCGCCTGCTCTCGCGCGTGCCCCTTGTCGGCGAACGCGGTGCGGAATCCGCTCCCGCCCTTCGCCGGACCTTTGTCTTGCGCCTCGCTCACGACCAGGGCGCGTCCGCCGAAGTCCTTCCCGTTCAGCTCCGAGATGGCTTTCTGCGCCTGGTCGGCGTTCTCCATGTCGACGAAGGCGAAGCCGCGGGACCTTCCCGTGTCGCGGTCGCTGACGATCTTGATGGCGGTCACCGTCCGCCCTTCCCCTTCCACGAAGGAGCGGATCTGCTTCTCGGTCGCGTCGAACGGCAGGTTTCCCACGTACAGGCGGTTGCCCATGTCCCATCTCCTCCGCCGCCCGTTCTACGACAGATCCGCTTCGCGTGCGCGACTTCCGCTCCGCTGTGGCATCTTCCCGGCACTCCATGCCGATCGACCTGACGCCCGCGGTGCGCTTGCGCAATGCCACCAAGCGCTACGGCAGCTTCACCGCCTTGGACGACGTGTCGCTCGACATCCGCCGCGGCGAGGTGTTCGGCCTTCTCGGTCCCAACGGAGCGGGCAAGACGACGCTCATCAGCCTGGTCGCCGGAATCGCCCGCCCGACCGCCGGCCGCATCGAGGTCCTCGGCCACGACGTAGTCCGCGACTACCGCGCTACCCGGCGCGCGGTGGGGCTGGTCCCGCAGGAGATCAACTTCGATCCCTTCTTCACCGTCGAGGAGACCCTCGTCTTCCAGGCGGGCTACTTCGCCATCCGTTTGACGGAGGAGCGCCTCGTCGAGCTGCTCTCCGCCCTGGGGCTGCTCGACAAGCGCCACGCCAACACCCGCGCGCTGTCCGGCGGAATGAAGCGGCGCCTCCTCATCGCCAAGGCGCTGGTCCACCGCCCGCCGGTGCTCTTCCTCGACGAGCCGACCGCGGGCGTCGACGTCGAGCTGCGCCGCGACCTGTGGACCTACGTGCGCAAGCTCTCGGGCCAAGGCACCACCATCGTGCTGACGACCCATTATCTCGAGGAGGCCGAGGAGCTGGCCGACCGCATCGGCGTCATCAAGAACGGCCGGCTGCTGGTCGTCGAGGACAAGCAGGCGCTGCTCGCCCGCTACGGAAAGCGCACGGTGCGGCTGCGGCTGCAGCAGCCCGTGCCGGAGATGTCCCAGCGGCTCCTCGCCGCGGGCGCGGAGCTGCACGACGGAGGGCAATCGCTGGTCCTCTCCGCGGCGGCGGGCGAGTCACTGGTGGCGCCGCTCCGGGCGGTCGCTTCCGAGGGGCTCCAGGTCACCGACGTGCAGACGCGCGAGCCGCGCCTGGAGAGCGTCATCATCGAGCTGCTCCGCGACCACGACTCGACGCATTCCGCGCCGGCCATCGACGACGTTCCGTCGCACCCGATGCCCATCGTGCCCGCGGACCCGATCGATCCCACGCTGGGCGTCCGCACGCTCTACCGCAAGGAGGTGAAGCGGTTCCTGCGCGTGCCCGGCCAGACGGTCCTCTCGCCGCTCATCACCACCGCGCTCTACTTCCTGGTGTTCGGCTATTCGCTGGGCGGCCGCCTGCGCGAGGTGGACGGGGTCTCGTACAGCCGGTTCCTCGTCCCGGGCCTGGTGATGCTGAGCCTGATCAACAACAGCTTCCTCAATACCTCCTCTTCGCTCTTCATCATGAAGCTGCAGGGCACCATCGTCGATCTGCTGGTGACGCCGCTCTCGTACCTGGAGATCCTCGCCGGGTTCGTCGGCGCGGGCTGCACGCGCGCGCTCCTCGTCGGCGTGCTCACCTGGGGCACGGCAGCGCTGTTCGTCGGTCCGGCGCTGCCGCATCCCTTCCTGGCGCTCGCCGCGGCGGTGCTCGTCTCGGCCTGCTTCGCCGCTTGCGGGCTGATCGTCGCGCTCTGGGCGGACAAGTTCGAGCAGGTGAACTTCCTGCCCACCTTCGTGATCACTCCGCTCACGTTCCTGGGCGGCGTCTTCTACTCGGCGACCATGCTCTCGCCGCGGCTGCAGGCGCTCCTCCACCTGAATCCCATCTACTACCTGATCGAGGCGATGCGTTTCGCGCTCATCGGCCGCAGCCACGTTCCGCCGGCCACCGGATTCGGACTGATGGCGCTCTTGGCGATCGCGATGCTCGCCGTGGCGCTCGAGCTGCTGCGCCGCGGCTACAAGCTGCGCACCTGAGCCGCCTCAGCGCGGCAGATCGCCGGCGAAGCGGGCGACCACCACGTGTGGCTTCACGGACTCGCCGCTGCGCACGGTGATCGCCGCCGGCCCGCCCCCCGAGGGACCCGTGACCAGCACCGCGAGGCCGTCCGTGCGCAGCGACGCCTCCGCTCCTTGCGCGGGAAGCTCCTGCCAGTCCAGGTGGCGCAGGCGGACGTGCAGCGGAGACCAGCTCGCTCCGAGGTAATCGAAACGGGCGTCGGGCGTTGCGCCCTCGTTCGAGAAGAGAAGCGCAGTCGCCCAGTCCGCCATCGCGCGGGCGAACGGCATGTGCAGCACGGACTCCAGGCCCGGAACGCCGCCCCGGCCGTGCACGATCCGCGAGGCGAAATCCGCTCCGCGCCGATCGGCGAAGTAACGGACGAAGCTGTGCGCCCCCTGGTAGTTGCCGATCGGGTCGCCTTCCCAGCGGGTCAGGCTGCGGCCATCGTAGCCGCGCAGCTGCTCGCCGCCGCGCCCGAGATATTGCGCGCCTTCCGAGCGGCCCGAAGGATCGTTCCAGCCGAAGCCGGCGAGGTCCTCGGCGACCTTGGAGAGCCCCTCGTTGAGCCAGGTCTCTTCCGCCCCGGCGCAGCTCCGCAACAGGCAGCGCTGGTTCAAGTTGATGAGGTGCTGGAGCTCGTGAGCGAGCGTAGCCGGGAACACGGAGCTGGCCGCCTCGTCGGCGGAGAATCCGTTGGTCTCGGCGTTGGCGACGTCGTTCAGGTAGATGACGTCGGCGCCGTTGGAGCCGCCCGCGATGCAATGTTGCGTCGGGTCGCGCGGCCGCAGCACGTCGTCGTTGCCGAAGTAGCCGAGGAGCCAACCGCCATTCAGGTGGGCGCCCAGCTCGTGGCTCGAGACCACGAACAGCTTGCCGTTCCCGTCGACGTCGCTCTCCGCGCCGAACGCCAGCCGATCGGCCGGATAGGCGCGCGATTCGAACACGTCGCCGAGCGTTGCAAAGAACCCCGCCGGGTAGTGCGAGAGATCCTCCTCGTCGACGTAGAACGCCGCGTGGGATGTCTCGAGGACCCGCACGGCTGTCTTCCGCACCCGATTGGCGAAATCGAGGCCGCGCGCGATGCAGAAGCTGGTCCGGTCGGGCGGCTCGGACGAGCCGGACGGCGCGGCGGGCGGGATGCCGTCCGCGAGCGCTTCCCGCAGGACGGACGCCTGGTGCGCGCGAACCGCCTCGTGCAGGAGCGGCGCGGCGCCGGCGGCGCGCAGCGCGTTCGCCGACGGTGCCCGCGCAGCCGCGGGTTGCGGACCCGCGGCGCCTGTCACCGCGAAGGCGGCGCGCGCGCCGTCTGGGCCGCCGGCGTTGAGGGCGATCACCGCCAG
>JBJMQJ010000018.1:0-4444 GCA_045802765.1 Myxococcales bacterium | reverse complement strand
CCGGAGCCGATAGTTCGCGCCGAAAGGAGGCGTAAAGGCGTTGTTCGCGGGGATCGCCCGGAATCCCGGATTGATCTGGTTCCCGGTCCGGCTATCCGCCCCGGCATTGAAGTGACAGCTCGCGCACGCCTGGCGATCGCTTCCCGTCTGCTCGTCCCAGAAAAGAGCTTTCCCCAACGCGATTGCGGCGCTGCGGTTCTTGACGTAGTCGCCGAGCGTGGAAGGCTCCGGCGTCGGCACGTTCTTGAGCGGCCCGAGGAGCGGCGAGACCGGCACGGGGAAGGCGACCTGCGCCCGCGCCTCCGTCGACTCGATCACCGCCACGGCAGAAAGCAAGGCGGCGACGAACACCGCCAGCTTGAGCTTTCTCCTGCCGATCCGAGACTCGTTCCACGAGATGCGCACGGCGTCCTCCCATCGCGATTCCGCTCCCACGGAACTCGCCGCGGGAGGTAAACCGCAATCGCCGATACCGGAGTGCACGGACCGAGCCAAACGAGCGCAATCGTTGGAGCAGCAACCTTCTACAGAGGGAGTGAAGGTGCCTCCGATCTGATCGAGCGGCGAGCCTGGATGTCCGAGGCGGGTCCCGTGATGTTCCGTTCCTGCACATCAGCGTGTTGCGTTTCGGGTCACGCGACGGACCCGCGGTCCCCCCCCGAGAACGCCGCTGCAGGACGAGCAGCCGAGGTCTCGTCAGGACGCGATGACGCGTGCAAGCGGGAGGGTGGCCCGGTCGAGGCGCTCGGGCATCGCGGAGCGGCGGCGACGTAAGTGGTGGCGGGAGCGCATGGGAATCGAACCCACCGAGGACGGCTCTCGGCGCCCGCCACCGGTTTTGAAGACCGCATCCCGCAGGGCGCATCTGTCGGGCCGGATCGCGCGCGTCAGCGCGTGCGCAAGCGGTCCGGATTCTCCGCGGCGGGGACGTCCTCCGTCGGCGCCCGAGGCTCGAACAAGGCGCTGCGCCGCACTAGGGGCGGCGACTCGGGGGCGGCGACCGACTGCGTTGACGCCGAGAGCGGCTTCCGCGTACGGTCCGGCGAAGACGGCCGAGGGACCTCGAGGATGCCTGAGCTGCTCGCGCGCCTGTTCGGGTCGCCCGAAGCGTCCGCCGCGTTCGGCGATCGCGCCCGGCTCCAGGGCATGCTCGATTTCGAGGCGGCGCTGGCGCGGGCCGAGGCGCGCGCGGGCGTGATCCCCGGCGCGGCGTCGGAGCCGATCGCTCGCTGCTGCCGGGCGGAGCTGTTCGACGTCGCCGCGCTTGCGGAGGCGACGGCGAAGGCGGGCAATCCGGCGATCCCGCTGGTCGCCGCGCTGACTTCGCAGGTCGCCTCCGTCGATGCTTCCGCCGCCCGGTACGTCCACTGGGGCGCGACGAGTCAGGACGCGATGGACACCGGGCTCGTCCTGCAGCTCCGGCAATTCGCGGACGTCTTGCGCGAAGACCTGGATCGCCTCTCCGCGGCGCTCGCCGGCCGCGCCGAAGAGCACAAGACCACGCTGCTCGCCGGCCGGACCTTGCTTCAGCACGCGACTCCGGTGACCCTCGGGCTGAAGATGGCCGGATGGCTCGACGCGGTCGAGCGCCATGCGGCCAGGCTGGAGGAGATCCTGTCGCGCGCGCTCGTGCTGCAGCTCGGAGGGGCGGCGGGGACGCTCGCGGCGCTCGGCCCCAAGGGTCTCGAAGTCGCGGAGGCGCTGGCGTCCGACCTGGGACTCCGGATGCCGGCGATCCCCTGGCACGCCCAGCGCGACCGCATTGCGGAGTTCGCGACATTCCTCGGCCTGCTGACCGGCACGCTGGGCAAGGTCGCGCGCGACGTGTCGCTCCTCATGCAGAGCGAGGTGGGCGAGGCGTTCGAGCCCGCCGGCGAAGGTCGGGGCGGCTCGTCGACCATGCCGCAGAAGCGGAACCCGATCGGTGCCGCCGTCGCGCTCGGCGCGGCGGCGCGCGCCCCCGGACTGGTCGCGACGCTGCTCTCGGCCATGGTGCAGGAGCACGAGCGCGGGCTGGGCGGGTGGCACGCCGAATGGGAGACCCTGCCTGAGCTGTGCGTGCTCGCCGCGGGCGCCTTGCGCCAGGCGGTGGAGACAATCGAAGGGCTCGAAGTCGATCCGGCGCGGATGCGTGCGAATCTCGAGGCGACGCGCGGGCGGATCCTGGCGGAAGCGGCATCCATGGCGCTGGCCGCGCGGGTGGGTCGGTCACAGGCCCACGAGATCGTGGAGCGCGCCAGCCGCCGTGCGGTGGAGAGCGGCAAGCAACTGCGCGACGTGCTGGCCGAGGATCCGGCCGCGATGAAGCACCTGCCGCCAAAGGAGCTGGCCGAGGTATTCGATCCACGCAACTGGCTGGGCCAGTCGGCGGCGCTCGTCGATCGCGTGCTGGCCGACCGGCGCCGCCGGCGGGAGGCATAGATGCCCTTCGTCGATGCGCGCGGTATCCGGATCTTCCATCGCTTCGACGGCAAGTCCGACAGCCCGGTGCTGGTCTTGTCCAACTCGCTCGGCACGGACATGGCGATGTGGGATCCCCAGATCCCCGCGTTCGCCGAGCGGTTTCGCGTGCTCCGATATGACAGCCGCGGCCACGGCCAGTCCGCCGTGCCGCCCGGCCCGTATCGGATCGAGGACCTCGGCCGCGACCTGCTGGCGCTCCTCGACGCGCTCGGCCTTTCGCGCGTGCACTACTGTGGCCTTTCCAAGGGCGGCATGGTCGGCATGTGGCTCGGCGTCAATGCACCGGATCGCGTCGAACGGCTGGTGCTGTGCAATACCTCCGCGTACCTGGGGTCGCCCGAGCTCTGGAATGCCCGCATCGAGGCCGTGCGCAGATCCGGGATGCAGGCCGTCGTGCCGCAGGTGCTCGAGCGCTGGTTCACCGCGGATTTCCGCGCCCGCGAGCCGGAGGCGGTCGAGAAGGTGCGGCGGATGCTGCTCGCGACGCCGCCCGAGGGATACGCGGCATGCTCCGCGGCCATCCGCGACATGGACCAGCGGGAGGCGATCGCGGCCATCCGCGCTCCGGCGCTCGTCGTAGTGGGAGCGAGCGACCCCGCGACGCCCCCGGAGCACGGCCGCCAGATCGCGGAGCGCATCCGCGGCTCGAGGGTCGTCGAGCTTCCGGCGGCACACCTCTCGAACGTGGAAGCGAAGGATGGGTTCAGCAGCGCGGTGCTCGAGTTCCTGGGCGCGTGAGCAGCGGAGCGGAGGACGGGACATGGCGAAGACACCCGAGCTGTTCGATGAGGGGCTCGAGATCCGCAAGGAAGTGCTGGGGAAGGCGTACGTCGACTCGGCCCTGCGGACCGCGACGTCCTTCAACGAGGACTTCCAGAAGCTCGTGACGCAGCTCGCCTGGGGCGCAGTCTGGAGCCGCCCCGGCCTTCCCCGCAAGACGCGCAGCATGCTGACCATCGCCATGCTGGCCGCGCTCGGCCAGCACGACGAGCTGAGGCTGCACGTGCGGGCGACGCGCAACACGGGCGTGACGCAGGACGAGGTGAAGGAGGTCTTGCTGCAGGTGGCCGTCTATGCCGGCATCCCGGCGGCGAACTCCGCCTTCCAGCACGCCCGCAGGGCGTACCAGGAGCTCGAGGAGGACGAAGAAGCGCCATGAGTCGCGAACCGCCGCCCTACGCGCGTCCGCCTCCGGGAGCGCAACCGCCGTATCTGCACCGCGAATACGGGAGCACGGTGAAGCGCGCTCCGTCCCGCGCGCTCCAGCCGCTCCAGCAGACGCTCTCGGAGATCACCGGACCGCGTTTCCGGCCCGAGCCGGAGCTGGTCGATCTGACGCGGCAAGGAAAGGGCGAGGCCCTCGGGCAGCGCATCATCGTGGCGGGGCGGCTGATCGAAGAAGGCGGCCGGCCGGTGCGGAGCACGCTGGTGGAGCTGTGGCAATGCAATGCCGCGGGGCGATATCTGCACGGCAAGGACGAGCACGACGCTCCAGTAGATCCGAACTTCACCGGGGTGGGGCGCGCGATCACGAACGATCAGGGCGAGTACAGGTTCCTTACCATCCAGCCGGGGGCGTATCCGTGGCGGAACACGTACAACGCGTGGCGCCCCGCGCACATCCACTTCTCGGTATTCGGCTCGGCGTTCGCCACCCGGCTGGTGACCCAGATGTATTTCCCGGGCGATCCGCTGCTGGCGCTCGATCCGATCTACAACAGCGTGCCTGACGAGGCGGCGCGGCGGCGGCTCGTGTCGGCCTACGACCCGCAGCTGAGCCAGGCCGAGTACGCACTGGGGTACCGCTTCGACGTCGTGCTGCGCGGCCGGGCCGCGACCCCCTTCGAGGCACCGCGATGAGCATGGACGATACGACGCCGTCGCAGACGGTGGGCCCGTTCTTCCGGCTCGGGCTGGACCGGCCCGAGTGGAGCGACCTCACGCGCGACGGCGCGCGAGGCGAGAAGATCGCGATCGAGGG